>JBPCTC010000068.1:0-14712 GCA_051006535.1 Minisyncoccia bacterium | reverse complement strand
CTTTGTGTGGTATAAAAAATCTTAAAATAAAAAACCGCTATCTAATACATAGTGGTTTTTTATTTGTTTACATAACTAGTTCATGCGATAATACATTTATATGGTAGTTGATGAAACACAATTGAAAAAGTTTTTTCTAACTAGCGGTATTATAAAAGAAGAAGAATTTAATACACTAGAAGAAAAAGCAAAATAATTAAAACAAACAATAGCACAAACATTGTTGTCGGAAGGTAAGGTTACTGATGCTGACATGAAACGTGCAGAAGCTTTTGTATTGGGTTTGCCTTATGTAAACTTAACAAACGAAAAAATAGAATTCGAAATACTTTCATTGATACCAGAACCTATTGCACGTAACCACAACATTGTGGCTTTTAAGCAAAACAAAGACAGTATAGAAGTAGCCATGTTAGACGTAGAAGACTTGGCTACACTAGACTTTTTAAAGAAAAAATTTGAAGTTAAAATACTACCACGTTTGACAGACGTTGCGTCTATACGCCACGCATTGCAGTTGTACAAAAAAAGTTTGAAGGCAGAATTCGATGACATTATTTCTAAAGAAAGTGCATCGTTAAAAATGATAGCCGAAGAATCTGGCCAGGTACAGTCTGAAGCTGATCTAAAAAAATTAGCCGATGACATGCCTATAGTTAAAATCGTCGATACATTAATATCGCACGCTATAATGCAGGGTACGTCTGACATACACATAGAACCCGCTGAAGAGTCTTTAATAGTGCGTTACCGTATAGACGGTATATTAAAAGATGCGATGATACTACCCAAAGAAACCGCTGCTGGTATAACTGCACGTATAAAAGTTTTGTCTAATTTGAAACTAGACGAAAAACGTCTACCCCAAGACGGACGTTTTAAAATAACAGAAGACGAAATGAAAGTGTCATTTCGTGTATCTACATTGCCGACATATTTTGGAGAAAAGGTTGTAATACGTATATTACGTGAAAATTCAAAAGGTTTTTCATTAGAAAAACTTGGTTTCCATGGCGAAGGTCTGGAGCGTTTACACGAAGGTATGCGTCTGCATACGGGTATGATACTGGCTGCTGGTCCGACAGGAAGTGGTAAAACAACAACTTTGTATACTGTCTTAGATTTACTTAATACACCAGAAGTAAACATATCAACTATCGAAGACCCTATAGAATACCAAATGGCTCGTATAAACCAAACTCAAGTTAAACCTGAAATAGGCATGACTTTTGCAAACGGACTACGTTCTTTGCTACGTCAGGACCCAGATATAGTTATGGTGGGGGAAATCCGCGATGGAGAAACCGCTTCATTAGCAATAAATGCGTCACTAACTGGACACGTTGTGCTTTCTACAATACACACTAACAGTGCAGCGGGTGCCATACCACGTTTTATAGATATGGGTGCAGAACCTTTTTTGCTAGTTTCAACTTTAAAAATAGTTATTTCACAACGCTTGGTTCGCAGGCTAACAAATGTCAAAGAAAAATACACATTGTCAGAAGCAGAAATAAAAAATATTCAAAAGTATATAGACCTTGAACGAATGATGAAGTTCCTTGTAGACGAAAAAATAGTTGCCCCAGATGCAACATGGCAAACAATACCTTTTTATAGACCGATAAAAAACGAAGAATCTGAAGACGGTTACAAAGGACGTTTAGGTATACACGAAGTTTTATGTGTTTCTTCAGCTATAAAAGAAATGATACTAAAAGGTTCTTCTGCAGATGAAATAGAAAAACAAGCAAAGTCAGAAGGTATGATGACAATGTTCGTTGTCGGTGTGTACTGTGCAGTGCAAGGTTTAACTTCTATCGAAGAAGTGTTCCGTGTTGTTTCTGAATAATAAATTTCTTTGTTTAAAATTTCAGACCAAGGTATAATATATACATGCAATTTTCATATAGAATGAAATCACAAAATGGACAAGTTACAGAAAGTACACTTGAATCTACATCACGCCAAAGCGCATTAGAAACACTACATGCACAAGGTACGGTTTTGTCTATCGAAGAAGTAAAACAAAAAGGTATAAACATAAACATACCTTTCCTTAAAAAAGGTATTAGTCTACAAGATAAAATTTTGTTTACAAAAAACCTAGCAGGTATGTTGGAAGCTGGTTTAGCTATTTCGCGTGCTTTGGCTGTGTTAGAAAAACAAACAAAAAACACTACCTTTAAAGAAATAATTCAATCTTTACAAAATGAAATTTCAGAAGGTGGCACTTTGTCCGGAGCAATGAAAAAATACCCTAAAGTTTTTTCTGCTTTGTTTGTGTCTATGGTACGTGCTGGTGAAGAGTCTGGTGGTATGGTAAGTACTTTACATGAAATAGGTATAAGTTTAGAAAAAAGTTATGCTTTAAACAAGAAAATCAAAAGCGCCATGATGTATCCAGCAGTTATTATATCTGCTATCGGTATCATAGGTATATTGATGATGATATATGTTGTGCCAACATTAACAAAAACATTTAAAGACATGGGTGGCGAACTACCTTCTAGTACAAAGTTTGTTATATTTGTTTCAGACACAATGTCTGCAAACCCGCTTATGGTGTTTGTGGTTTTGAGTGTGTTTGTAGTAGGCGTTATATATTTGTTAAAAATTAAAAAAGTTAAGCGTGCATTAGAATGGGCAGTGGTACGTTTGCCTGTTGTGGGTACCATAGTCCAAGAATCTAATGCTGCCCGCACGGCCAGAACTTTGTCGTCTTTGTTGTCTTCTGGTGTAGACATAATGCGCGCATTGGAAATAACTCGTGAAGTTATGCAGAATTCTTATTACAAAGAAGTTATAACTATTGCAATAGAACATGTTCAAAAAGGTGAACCTCTTTCTGGTGCGTTTAAATCTAATATACAGTTATACCCTATAATGGTAGGCGAAATGATAGAAGTAGGCGAAGAAACCGGTAAAACTTCCGCCATGTTACAAGACATTGCTGTTTTTTATGAAAACGAAGTCGATACCAAAACTAAAGATTTGTCAGCCATTGTCGAACCAATGCTTATGATATTCATCGGTGCAGCGGTAGGTTTCTTTGCTATATCAATGCTAAGTCCAATGTATTCGTTAATGGATAATGTTAAATAGTAAAAACTAAATATGAGCCTGTACTATAAAAACAAAAAAGCAGTAACTTTAGTAGAAACACTTGTAACTGTTGCTATTTTAGCTGTCGTGTCTTTGGCTCTATACCAAATTTTTACAAAAATAATAGAAGTTACAGCAGTAATACAAGACAAGCTTGTTATAACAGGTATTGCTACAGAACAACTAGAAATAGTTCGTAATATACCATACAGTAGTGTGGGTACTGTCGGTGGTATACCTTCTGGTGTTATACCTGCAAACCAAACTCTAGTCAGAGATTATAATACATATAGTATTAATACAGTAATTCGTGCTATAGACGAACCTTTCGATGGTGTCTACCCAACAGATACAAACCCTGCAGACAACAAACTGGTTGAAGTTTCAGTAACTTGTACAGACTGTCGTAAACCTGTAACAGTAACTTATACTAGTCATGTTGCACCCAAAAATTTTGAATCAGAATCTTCAAATGGAGTACTTTTGATACGTGTTTTTGACGCTAATGGTGTAGTTTTACCTGATGCAACAGTAACTATAGTTAACAATAGTTTAATACCTGCTGTTAACACAACCCAGACAACAGACAACAACGGACAGTTGTTGCTTATCGACGCGCCACCAGCAACTAACACATACCAGATTACAGTAACCAAATCAGGCTATTCTACAGATGCAACAACAGCTACCAAGTCTGGTTCAAGTACTGCTACAAAAGCTCATGCGTCTGTTATAGCTGAAGGTATAACGCAAGTGTCTTTTGCAATAGATGTTGTGGGTACTGTACAAATAACCAGTAAAACAACAAGTTGTGGAGCTGTTTCTTCTATGGACTATAATCTTGTTGGTTCTAAAAAAACTTTTACAACACCTGATATATTTAAATACAACGTAACCTCTGCAACAGACAGTTCTGGTAACAAAACACTTTCTAATATGGAATGGGATTCGTATCATATTAGTTTCCTGGATTCTGTTTATGATTTTATTGGTTCTAATACTATGGACCCTATATCTTTAAACCCAGGTGAAACTAAAATTATAGATGCAATAGTTGCCCCTAAAGACGGTGTAAGGCGTGTATTTGCCGTTAAAGATTTTGCGAGTGGTCTACCATTAGCAAATGCAACTGTGGTATTAACAAAAACAGGGTATAGTTCTACTAAATCTACTGCTGTTGGCTATATTACACAAACAGACTGGTCTGGTGGTGGTAGTCAGTCGTTGTATACTGACACAACAAAATTCCAGTCTTCTGATTCAAATATTAACACAACTGGAACACCAGGCCAGATAACTCTAACAACAACAGGTGGTACAGACGGTGTGTTAACTTCAAGTGCCATAGACATTGCAAATGGGAATTTGTTTACAATAGGTTGGGAACCAACAAGTCAAAGTTCTGGTACATCTGTTAAGTTTCAACTTGCTGTTGCAGATAGTACTTTGCTTTCAGACTATACATTTATAGGTCCAGACGGTACTAGTGGTACATATTTTACAACCAGCAACAGTAGTTTGTCTGCTATGACACAGTTCCAAGGACACAAATATGTTCGATATAAATTATTTTTACATGCTAACAACCCAGCTAGCGCAAGACCTATAGTTAGCGACACAACAGTAGGTTATTCTAGTAGTTGTACACCGGCTGGTTATGTAAACTTTTCTGATCTTTCAAACGGTACTTACACTGCAACTATTTCAAATCCGGGTTATAATACACAAGCAGTAAATTTTACATTGTCTAGTGGAAGTCTTACATGGGACCTTATTACTATAAATATGCATGTTCAATAAAATGAATAATAATATAAATTTAAATAAAACTTATAAGGCTGTAAGTCTTTTGGAAATTATTATTGTTATTGCAATACTTGGTTTTTCTTTAAAACTTATAGCTAACTTTAAAATTAATACTTTTCTTTACAAAGAATACGCACAGACAAAACTAAGCGCCCAAGACGAAACAAAACGCATTTTGCGACCAATGGTAGAAGAAATACGTTCTTTGTCGCCAGCTTCTACAGGTGCGTTTGGTATAGAAAAAATGACTGGTTCAGAATTTATATTTTATAGTGATGCAAACAATGATGGACTTAAAGAACGTATTCGCTATACACAATCTGGAACAAGTTTAATAAAAGGTATAACAGCACCATCAGGAGACCCTCTAACATACAACACAGCAAATGAAGTTGTTACTACTATAATAAATAATGTTGTTAATGGTTCTACACCTATGTTTACATATTATGATAGTGGTTATACTGGTTTAGCGGGGTATGCAAGTTTAACTTCTGGTAGGTACACAGATGTACGTTTGGTTAAAATATACATATCAGTAGATGACGATGTAAATCAAGCACCCCCTGCTTTTACATTAACTACACAGGTGTCATTACGAAATCTGAAAAATAATTTATAATATAGTTACATGGTAAATATAGTTTTTAGAAAAAATATTCAAACACAAAAAGCATTTATGTTGCTAGGTGTACTTATATTTACATCTATATCTATTATTATTGTTCTAGCTTTTGTTATGTGGACAACAACAAGTGTTAATATAGCAAGACGTACATTACAACGTGAACAAGCTTTACAAATAGCCGAAGCTGGTATCGACTACTACAGGTGGCACTTGGCTAAAAACAGCACCGACTACAAAGACGGTACTGGGGTTGCCGGTCCATACGTGCATGCTTTTTATGACAGTGATGGAAACCAAATTGGCCAGTATTCTTTACTTATAACACCACCACCAGCAGGTTCTACTTTAGTTAAAATATTTTCTACAGGTACATTAACAGGCGTTTCTAATGTTAGTCGTACCATAGAATCTGATTTAGCTATACCTTCTTTTGCCAAGTTTTCTGTAGTAGCTAACGACAATATGCGTTTCGGAGAAGGCACAGAAATATTTGGACCATTGCATTCAAATTTTGGTATACGTATGGATGGTATTGCGCATAACTTGATTACAAGTGCGCTAACCAGTTATGATGACCCAGACCACAGTGGTGGTTCAGAATTTGCTGTTCATACTCATGATACAGATACAAGTTCTGGTACCAATATAAACGACACTTACCGTAGTGCAGAAGCACCTCCAAATACTGTAACAGATAGGTCAGATGTTTTTATGGCTGGTAGAAAATTTCCAGTTCCTGTTGTTGATTTTGCTGGTATAACAACAGATTTATCTAAATTAAAAACACTTGGTTCGTCTACTGATGGTAAATATTATGCTGCATCTGGTAAACAGGGTTACCACATTGTTTTAAAAACAAACGACACATATGACATATATACTGTTACGGCATTAACTGCTACACCTAATGGTTGTACCAATGTTAACAATGAAACAGACTGGAGTACTTGGAGTATAAAAACAGAAACACTTACTGCTGGCAATGTTGCATTTCCTGTAAATGGGGTCATATTTGTTGAAGACAACGTTTGGGTAGATGGTTCTATAAATACAGCACGTAAAACTATTGCTGCTGGACGTTTTCCTGACGACCCAACAAAACGTAAAAACATTATAGTAAACAATGATTTGCGTTATATAAATGTAGATGGTCAGGATGTTATAGGTTTAGTAGCACAAAACAATGTAAATGTTGGTTTAAGTAGTTTAGACAACTTGCGTATAGACGGTGCCCTTATTGCCCAGAATGGACGTGTTGGCAGGTCTTATTATGGCAGTAGTTGTGGTACTGGTTATACACGCAATTCTTTGCGTCTTTATGGAATGATAGGTTCAAACCAGCGTTACGGTTTTGCTTATACAGACGGAACAGGTTATGACACACGTATTATTACATACGATGCTAACTTGTTATATGGCGCACCACCTTCATTTCCTCTTACTTCAGACCAGTACCAAACTATATTATGGGAAGAAAGATAAAAGGCCATTTGGCTATTTTGTCTTGTTGAACACTATGTTTCTAAGTGGTACAATAAACCCATGAAAAATAATTACCTTGTTGTAGCAAACTGGAAACTAAACCCCCAAACTACCATAGAAGCTAAAAAAATATTCAATGGTATTAAAAAATCTTCAACAAAGTTAAAAAATGTTAATACAGTTGTTTGTGTGCCTTATGTTTTTATATCTGAACTAAAAAAACTAGCATCTAAAAAATGTATATTAGGTGCACAAGATGTAGCAATGTTTAACGAAGGCGCACACACAGGTTTAGTTTCTTCTGTTATGGTTAAAAAACTTGGTTGTTTGTATACAATCATCGGCCATAGCGAAGTTAGGTCTAGAGGCGAATCCGATGCAGATGTGCGCACAAAAGTTACATCTGCTGTTGCAAATGACCTAATACCTATTATATGTGTGGGTGAACAGGTGCGGGACACTCAGGGGTTTTTCTGGCACACAATAAAGGAACAGGTTACAACAGCAATTAGTAATTTGCCTAAAAAGTCGTTAGAAAAAATTATAATAGCTTATGAACCAGTTTGGGCAATCGGCAAAGACGCCCTGCGCCCAGCTACAACGGCAGAATGTTTTGAAGTAGTTCTTTTTATACGTAAAGTTATAAGCGACATGTTTAGTATAGAAGATGCACATAATGTGCAAATTATATATGGAGGTTCTGTAACACACAAAGATTCGATTGGTTTTATAGAACATGGCGGGGTAGACGGGTATCTGGTTGGGCACGAATCTTTGTTACCTAAAAATTTTGAAATAATATTAACTAATACTGAAAACTATGCAAACACTCAAAAAAATAAAACAAATAAAAAATAAAGTTGCTATTGTTAGACTAGACTGGAACGTACCTATAGTAGACGGTTTTGTTGGTGACGGTTTTCGTATAGAGGCTTCTTTGCCAACTATAAATGCACTTACTGAAAAAGGTGCTAAGGTTATAGTTTTAGCACATGCCGGTGAAGACGGTAAACAAACATTGTTGCCTATGGTAAACCACATTAAAACATTAATACCAAACACTGTAATAACACTTGAAAAAAGTACAAATTTTGACGATATAGTACAGAATGTAGTCATAATGAACGAAGGCGACATAATGGTTATAGAAAACATTCGTCGTTGGAAAGGTGAAAAAGAAAATGACAAACAGTTAGCTAGCGACTTTGCGTCTTTGGGTGATTTTTACGTTAACGATGCTTTTTCAGTGTCGCACCGGGCACACATGTCTGTAGTTGGTATACCTAAAATTTTGCCTTCATATGCAGGTTTGCAAATGGAAAAAGAAATTTTAAATTTATCTAGTGCATTGAAACCTAAAAAACCATTTTTATTTATGTTGGGTGGAGCAAAATTTGAAACAAAAATGCCTTTACTTAAAAAATATGTTTCTGTAGCAGACATGGTGTTTGTGGGTGGGGCATTGGCAAACAACTTTTTAAAAGCTAAAGGTTATGAAGTTGGTAAGTCTGTTATAGATAAAAATACACCACCTCTTTCTGGTGTATTAAAAAATAAAAAAGTTTTAACACCGATTGATGTTATAGTTAACCGTACGGACAGCCGAGGTAAAAATTCTTGGGCGGTAAATGTTGCTGAAGTACAAAAAGGCGACACAATAGTAGATGTGGGTCCACTAACTGTTAAACTTCTAGCCACATTGATGCAAAAAACAAAACTTGTTGTATGGAATGGTCCAATGGGTTGGTATGAAAAAGGTCATACAAAAAGTACCATAGATTTATTAAACGAATTAGCGAAACAAACTAAAAGAAAACAAAATACAGTTAGTATTATAGGTGGTGTCGACACGGTGGATGTTATAAACCAAACAGGTATGGAAAATAAATTTACTTTTGTTTCTACCGGTGGTGGGGCAACATTAGAATTCTTAGCAAAAGGCACACTGGTGGGCATAAAAGCGTTGAAATAACATATAAAATAGTAGAGGGGTTAGAGGTGAGGTATCTTACTATTATATGTTACAATCTTCTGTATGCAAGAAATTGTAGCCAATATGTTAGAAATGCGAGGTTTGTCAGATATAGATGCTGATGAATTTTTGCATCCAAAATATACAAATATAGGTAACCCGTCTGATTTAAAAGATCTAAATAAGTCTGTTAAAAGGGTTTATAAGGCAATTCAAAACAACGAGAAAATTGCCATATATGCCGACTATGATTGCGACGGTATACCTGGCGCGGTAGTGTTGAGCGATATGTTTGATATTATTGGTTTTACAAATTACGTTGTGTATATACCAGACAGACACAAAGAAGGTTACGGCCTACACATACCAGCTATAGATAGCTTGGTTGCTGACGGTGTTAATTTAATAATAACAATAGACGTCGGTATTACAGCAGTAGACCAAGCTAAATACTGTAAAGAAAAAGGTATTGATTTAATTATTACAGACCACCATTTACCCCTTAAATTATCACCCCCTCCTGCCTCCCCCTTGGCAGGGGGAGAATCTAAACCCTTCCTGATAGTGGAAGGTTGTGATGATTTTGATAATCAGATTATTCCAGATGCATATGCAGTTATAAACCCAAAACAAAATAATCCGTCAACTGGCGGAAATAAATACGGAGACGACATGCTGTGTGGTAGTGGGGTTATATTTACTTTTGTTCGTGGTTTTCTAGATAAATACCGTGCAGAATATGATGTACCTGTGGGGTGGGAAAAATGGTTACTAGACATGGTAGCCATAGCCACACTGTCAGACATGGTGCCACTACTAAAAGAAAACAGAATATTAGCATATTATGGTTTACAAGTTTTAAAAAAAACTCGCCGACCTGGTTTGCAACTACTACTACAAAAAGCCGGTGTGGACATGGCACATTTGGTTGAAGACGATGTGACTTTTACACTAGCGCCACGGCTAAACGCTGCGTCACGTATGGACACGCCAGTGACAGCCTTTAAATTACTTAAAACTAAAGATGCCAAGGAAGCAGTAGAACTTTCTGCGCAGTTAGAGTCTTTAAATACAGACAGAAAAACAAAGGTTGCAAATATAATGAAGCAAGTTAAAAAAACTTTTGAAAAATCTACCGATAAATTAGAAAGTAATGTTGTCGTTGTAGGCGACCCGAATTGGAGTGTTGGAGTGCTTGGTTTAGTTGCATCAAAAATAGTAGACGAACACAACAAAACTGTTTTTGTTTGGGCCAGGGACGAATCTGGAATTATAAAAGGCTCGTGTCGTTCAAATTGTACGTGCCACCTAGTTTCTATAATGTCTTCTGCGCCAGTTGGTACCTTTGTTACGTTTGGTGGGCATGAAGGTGCTGGTGGTTTTACAGTTAATAATGATGCAATACACACGTTGGCAGAAGTGTTAAACAGTGTCCACGAAAATTCTGTTATAGAAAAAGAAAACAATAATTCTATAGAAGCTTTGGAAATAAGTTTGTCTTTAGTTACAGACGAAGTTTATAAGACTATACAAAATTTTGCGCCGTTTGGTGTAGCTAATACAAAGCCTTTGTTTTTGTTTAAAAATGTTTTAATAGAAAGCGCCAAAGAATTTGGTAAAGACAAAAACCATTTAGAAATAGTTGTTTCACATAACAGTGGTAAAAAGATTAAGGCTATTTCTTTCTTTAAAACTACAAATGATTTTGAAGAAAAACTAGTTCCTGGTATACATATTGATCTATTTGCGTGTATAGAAGAATCTAGGTTTATGGGTAGGGTGGAAATGCGCTTGCGTATAGAGTCTTTAAACATCGTGTTATAATAGTTTTATGAATTCTGAAAAACATATATCTATATATACAGACGGGTCGTCTAGGGGTAACCCGGGACCTGGGGGTTATGGGGCCATAATTAGTTTTGATGCGGGTGTGTTGGCCGACCATGATTATGTTTATGAAATAGGTGGTTACGAAGAATACACAACAAACAATAAAATGGAACTAATGGGGGTTATAGCTAGTTTGCGTACAGTTCAAGAAGAAGTTAAAAAGGCAGACCGTAATGTAACTGTTGTTGTTACTGTGCATACAGATTCTGCTTATGTTTTGGGTGGTATAAACGGCTGGATTGCAGGGTGGGAAAAAAACGGTTGGAAAACAGCAAACAAAAAACCTGTTTTAAATCAGGAATTGTGGCAAGCACTAATTAGTCTTGTAAGAAGTTTTGGTAAAAATTTTAATACAAAAAAAGTTGCTGGACATTCGGGTGTGTTACTAAACGAACGCGCAGACGTTATTGCAACTAGTTTTGCAGACAAAGACAACACGCCACTATTTCGTGGCACCAAAGAAAATTATAAAGAATTTTTTAAAGGGTTGCCCCCTATGTAGTTATGTCTGACACTTTGTTTTATGGAACAAGTCTCGGTATAGTGGTTGGTATTATTTTGTTTACAACTTTACAAAACACATACAGCATAGTTGCTGGTGTTTTTATTTTGTTAATTTGTTTTTTGTTTGTAGGTAAATTTTCTAAAAAGTTTTTGGTTTTGCTTTTTGTTTTAGTTTTTTCTATTTTGGTTGGCTATGGTGTTTCTTATCTACGTATACCTAGTTTACCAGCAACTTATACAAATTCTATAAATAAAAGTGTAATACTTTCTGGAAAAGTTGTTTCAGTAGAAGAAAAAAATAATATTCAAAATGTTTTACTAGAACCAGATAAACAAGATTTTCGGGTATTAGTAAAACTAAATAATGGAAACTTGTCTTTGGGTGAAAGTGCACAAATTTCAGGAATATTAAAATACCCAGAAAACTTTTCTGATGTTGACGGTGATGTTTTTGATTACGTTTCTTATTTGAAAAAAGATTTTATTTATTTAGTTTTAGACAAATCAAAAGTTTTATATGTAAAACCCGCAAGTGTGTGGAACATAAAAGCACGGTTGTTTGTTTTGAAAAATAAAATAGAAGACCAAATAAACAACAATTTGCACGAACCACAGTCTGGTTTAGCGCGGGGTATATTGGTTGGTTCGCGCGACTGGTTAACAACAGATTTACGAAATCAGTTTGTACGTTCAGGTACTATACACGTTATTGCCTTGTCGGGGTACAATATTACCATTGTTGTCGAAGCTATGTTGGTTACGCTGGGGGCTATATTTTCTGTAACAGTGGCCTGGGTGTTTTCTTTGCTGGGTATAGTTTTGTTTGTAATAATAACAGGCGCTTCTACAACGGCTATACGTGCTGGCCTAATGGGTGGTATGGTTATATTAGCAAAACTTTTTGGGCACAAAGCATATGTGGGCAGGGTACTGGTTTTAACAGTTGTTGTCATGAGTATAATGAACCCGTTTACTATACTGTACGACGTTTCATTTCAGCTTTCAGTTTTAGCTACTGTGGGTTTAATATATATAACACCTAAAATACTGCATAAATTTTTATGGGTAACAGATAAGTTTGGTATACGTGACGTGGTGGCCACAACTGTGGGTACAAACATTGCAGTGCTACCATTGATACTATATACAATGGGGGCTATGTCGTTGGTGTCTATACCGGCAAATGTGCTAATACTGCCACTGATGCCACTGGCCATGGGGCTAACATTTTTACTTGTGTTGTGTTTTTTTATACCAAGCCTTTCAATTTTGTTTGCATTTCCACTTTCAATACTACTTTCTTTTATACTTTGGGTAATTGCTATTTTCGCATCTATACCGTTTGGAGTATTAAACTACCCATTGCCACTGTGGGCAATGTTGTGTATGTATTTAACAATGTTTGTAATTTTATTTAAAAATAGTTTTAGGGAAATGTTTGTGAAAACGAAAGAAAATAGTTCTGTAAAAATGCCTGACGCAAGCCGACCGGGCGAGTCGACCAAATTTTCAGCAGAAAATTATGGGTAGCTTTTTTACAGAAGCTATTTTCTGGAGTTGCTATCTATTGTGCTTTATTGAAATTTTCTTCAATTACTTCCCAATTTAAATTTGTAAAATAGGCCTCGATATAATCTTTCTTTGCAGAAGTTGGGTAGTCATAAACATAAGCATGTTCCCACATGTCTAGTGCTAGTAGCATAGTACAACCGTTTAGTTGGCCTAGGTGCTGTTCGTCTACCCAGTTTGCTAGTAGGCGTTTGTCGCGTTTATCGTACCATAATACTGCCCAACCTACGCCACGAGTCATGGCCATGTTTTTAAAACCCATTAGTAATATGTCTAACGATATACATGTTTCGTTTATTATTTTAGCTAATGCACTGTTTGGGTTTAATGGTTTTGGACCACCAGAAAGGCTGTTAAAATAAACTTCGTGGTTACGCATACCGTTGTATTCGAAAGCAAGGCGTCGGAAAAGCTCGGCTATAATATAGCCATTATCTTCTTTGTCTTTAAACATGCCTTCAGAAAGAGTGCTTATTTTCTCGACAACATTGTTGGCGTTTGTTACATAGCCTTTATATAGCTTTAAATGCTCTTCAATATTTTTAGCTGATATTCCGGATAGTTCACCTATGTTAAATTCTTGGGGTGTATATTTTTGCATAGGGGTATTATAGCATATTTTAACCTCACCCCCCGACCCCTCTCCACCGAAGGTGGAGAGGGGAGGAATAAATGTGGTATTATTATATACAATGACTTATCTTGTAAGAAGAGAAAAAGTACGTAAATTAAGGAAAGAAAGCACTAATGCTGAAAAAATGCTTTGGAAAATATTGAGAAATAGTACTCTTGGTTTTAAGTTTCGTCGGCAACATCCAATAGAAAATTTTATTGTAGATTTTTATTGTTTTGAATTAAAACTTGCTATCGAACTTGATGGATCTGTTCATAATGAAAGGTTTCAGAAAGACTATGATAATGCACGTACAAAAAGTTTGAATGTATTAGGGATAAATGTTTTAAGATTTTCAAATACTGAAGTAGAAAATAATATTGAAAATGTTTTAGATATTATTAAATCAAATATAAAAAATTTTTTGTAGTTTATTCTTCCCCTCTCCAGCTTTGCTGGAGAGGGGCTAGGGGTGAGGTTGTGCTATTATAAAAATATGAATCCTAATACCAATTCTAAATTATGGGCCTATGTTGGGGGTTTGTTGGTATTGGGCGGGGTGTTGGTTTTTGTTTTACTTTTACAACCAGTGCAGAATAAATTAAAAGTTTCATTTTTAGATGTAGGGCAGGGGGACAGTATTCTAATACAAACACCAAGTGCTAGAACTATGTTAATAGACGGGGGCAGGGACAATACAGTACTATCGCGTCTGGGTGCAGAGTTACCATTTTTCAAACGTAGTATTGATGTAGTTATTGCCACCCACCCAGATGCAGACCATGTTACTGGTTTGTTTTCGGTGTTAGACAAGTATAAAGTTGGTAGTGTTCTTGAACCTGGTGTAACAGTAGACACTGTTGTGTATCAGTCTTTAGAACAAAAAATATTTGATAAAAAAATTCCACATATCTATGCGCGGGCCGGGCAGAAAATAATTTTAGATGAAAAAAATAATATTTACTTAACTATATTGTACCCAGATGTAGATGTAACAGGGTGGGAAACTAACGACGCGTCTATAGTTGCCCGACTCGACTATGGTAACACTTCGTTTATGTTTACGGGCGACTCGCCCATAGGTAAAGAACTTTATTTAGTACAACATAGTCAAGAACTTTTACCAGTTGATGTATTAAAGCT
>JBPCTC010000067.1:0-13760 GCA_051006535.1 Minisyncoccia bacterium | reverse complement strand
AGATGCGTTCTTATGTTCTGCACCCATATAAACTTATCAAAGACCACCGCACTGGTTTTGAAACTAGCGACGTGTCTGGTGTATTAGAAGATGGCTATATCGATGGGTTTATAGAGGCAGAGAAGTCTTTGTAATCCCGCCCTTCATTCTCTTAGGTTAAGGAGGTTCGGCATGAAATACAGAGAAGGTTACTAAATAATGCTATTCCTCTTTTATATAATTCTGTTGGAGAAGATTCGTGGATAAGGTATAATAAGGGGTATGATTAGATTTGAAGAAGTTTCTAAGATATATGAAAACGAAAGCCTTTCTATCGACCATGTGTCGTTTGAAATAGCCCAAGGTGAATTCGTGGTTTTTGTTGGTCATTCTGGTGCAGGTAAAACAACATTGGCTAAACTTTTACTTGCAGAAGAAAAACCCACAGAAGGTATCATAACTTTTGAATCTATAGACATAAATACTTTAAAAAATCGCGACCTAACAAACTACCGCAGACGCATAGGTGTTGTTTTCCAAGACTTCCGTTTACTGCCTAATAAAACTGCTTTTGAAAACATAGCTTTTGCAATGGAGGCTGTTGGTAAAAGTGACGAAGAAATAACCGTCGATGTACCACATGTTTTAGAACTTGTAGATCTAAAGTCTAAAATGTTTCATTTTCCACACCAAATGTCTGGTGGTGAAAAACAAAGGTTGGCTATTGCCAGGGCTATTATAACCCAACCCGAAGTTGTTATAGCCGACGAACCTACTGGTAATCTAGACCCAACAAACGCACGTGAAGTTATACAAATACTTAAGAAAATAAACGAATTAGGTACAACTGTGCTACTAACTACACATAACCGTGATATTGTCGACGGCCTGGGTAAACGTGTTATAACACTGGAACGTGGGGCTATTATCCGCGACGAGCAAAATGGCAAATATTCACTCTAATTGATATAATCACAATATGTTTTGGATAAATATAAAAAGAATTACAAAAGCAGGTTATAACAGTTTTAAACGTGGTGGTACTGTTACGTTTGCATCTGTTTTAACTTTAGTTATTACGCTTAGTTTGGTTAACTTTATTGTACTAATGAATGTAGCTGTTAGTAGTACTGTAGAAATGGTTAAAAACAAGGTTGATGTAATTGTGTATTTTGTTCCAAGTGCAGAAGAAAAAAAGATTTTGACCTTAAAAGAAAATCTAAGTAAACTTTCTCAAGTAAAAGACGTATCATATGTGTCACGTGCGCAAGCTTTAGAAGAATTTGAAAAGAAGCACGTAAACGATTATGTAGAACTTCAAGCTTTAAATGAAACTCCTGACAACCCTTTTGGGGCAGAACTAAAAGTTGTAGCTTCAAATGTTGGCGACTACGACACAATAGCTAACTATATAAAAAACGAAGTAATGCAAAAACAAGGTTACGACACGATAATAGAAAAAGTAAACTATACAGACAACAAAAACGTAATAGACAAACTAAGTCGTGTAGTAGACAATGCGCGTGTTATTGCAGGTATTTTGCTTGCATTGTTTTCTTTGATTGCAATTGTTATAACACACAACACAGTTCGTTTAACTATATATACTGCCCGCGAAGAAATAGCAGTTATGCGACTAGTTGGTGGGTCTAGGTGGTATGTTAGAGGTCCTTTTGTGGTTCAGGCCATTATAAGCAGTACTTTAGCAGCATTGATAACCACTGTTTTGTTTATACCAGTTTTGTATTATTCTTCTGGTGTGGCAAACTTTTTTGGCGTAGACTTTTTTGCGTACTATATACGCCATTTATATGTTGTATTTCCGATACTGTTGTTTAGTGGGGCTGTACTTGGGTTTGTGTCTTCATTGATAGCAACAAAAAAATACCTATCACTATAATATATTATTTATTTTAATACTGATAACCAGAAAAATATGAAAAACGAAAATATAAAAGCAAAGAAAGACGGTATAAAAAAAGAAATTCTGAATTGTAAATATATTTTTGTTGTCGGTGGGGTTATTTCTGGTGTGGGCAAGGGTATAGCCGCTTCGTCTATTGCTAAAATTTTACAAGACCGTGGTCAAGTTGTTACTGCTATTAAAATTGACCCATATATAAATATAGACGCAGGTACAATGAACCCTACCGAACATGGCGAGGTTTTTGTGCTTACAGACGGCGGCGAATGCGACCAAGACATGGGTAACTACGAACGTTTCCTTGGTTTAAGTTTGACCAATATAAACTACATGACAACCGGCCGTGTATACCAGTCTGTTATAGAACGCGAACGTAACTTAGAATACGGTGGTGCTTGTGTGCAGGTTGTACCACATATACCACTAGAAGTTATACGCCGTATTGAACGCGCTCGTGATGAAGCCAAAGCTAATGTGGTTGTTATAGAAATAGGCGGCACTATAGGCGAATACGAAAACATATTATTCCTTGAAGCTGCTCGTATGTTAAAACTACGCCACCCTAAAAATGTTTTTGTTGCAGTTGTGTCTTATTTACCTATACCATCTAAAGTTGGCGAAATGAAGACTAAGCCAACTCAACATGCTGTACGTACATTGAACGCTTCAGGTATACAACCAGACCTTATAATTGCCCGTAGTCAGGTAGCATTGGACAACAAACGTAAAGAAAAGCTTTCTATGTTTTGTAATGTTCCTGTAGACCGTGTTGTATCTGCACCAGATGTAGATTCGGTTTATGACATACCAATGAACTTTGAACGTGAAGGTCTAAGTGACATGATATGTGACATAATGGGTATGACATGTTCAGTAGGCGAAACACCTCGTGCTCGTGCTTGGAAAAGTTTTGCTAAAAAAGTACACACTGTTAAAAATGTTGTAAATATTGCCGTTATAGGTAAATACTTTGGTACAGGTGACTTTGTTTTGTCAGATTCATATTTGTCAGTCATTGAAGCTGTAAAATATTCTGCATATGCAAACAATGTTAAACCTGTTTTAACATGGATAAATTCTTTAGATTTTGAAAATGGAAAAATCCAACTAAAAGACTTAAAAAAATACGACGGTGTATTGGTGCCCGGTGGTTTTGGATCACGTGGTGTAGAAGGTATTATATCTGCTATTGAATTTGCACGTATAAACAAAATTCCATATTTTGGTTTATGTTACGGTATGCAACTTGCTGTTATAGAAT
The DNA here is from genome assembly GCA_051006535.1 of Minisyncoccia bacterium. Classification (GTDB taxonomy): domain Bacteria; phylum Patescibacteriota; class Minisyncoccia; order Phycocordibacterales; family UBA9973; genus MFUC01. The sequence goes on along the minus strand of JBPCTC010000067.1, from coordinate 10,596 downwards.
ACGCTCGTAACGTGTTAGGTCTAAAAGATGCACACACTAGGGAAGTAAACCCCAAGTCTACAAATATGCTAATAGACATAATGGAAAGCCAGAAAGAAAATATAGCTAATAGTAAAATGGGTGGTAGTATGCGTCTTGGTTCGTACCCATGTCTAATATCTAAAGGTAGTATTGCACAAAAAGCATATATTGGTACAACTAAAAAAGCCAAAGAAGCAAAAAACACTATTATCGAACGCCACCGCCACCGTTATGAAGTTAACCCTGCATATATAGAACGTTTACAGAAAGCAGGTTTGAATTTTTCAGGTATGTCTCCAGATGGAACTTTGTGTGAAATAGCTGAACTACCTTTAAGTAAACACCCGTTTTTTGTCGGTGTGCAATTCCATCCAGAATTTTTAGCACATCCGCTAAACCCACACCCACTGTTTTCTGAATTTATAAAATCTATAATAAAAAATAAAAAATAACACATGCAAAATCTTTGGTTTAAACGTAAAACATATGGTTGGGGTTGGACACCTGTAACATGGCAGGGGTGGGTGGTAATTTTAATATACGTTGGTTGTATGTTAGGTACCGCAATACTACTAGATGGTGGTTTAGAAAAAGATTCTAACTTTTTAATACGTTTTGTTGTACCTTTTGTATTTTTTACATCAATACTTATTGCCATTTGTTATAAAAAAGGTGAAAAACCCAAATGGACTTGGGGTAGGAAGTAATATTGAAAAACCCCATAAAATATGTATAATTAGTGTCTATTGCTCGATCGTCTAATGGTAGGACAACGGTTTCTGGCACCGTTAATTGGGGTTCGAGTCCCTGTCGAGCAGCAAACAATTTTTATGTTATACTTATAATTCTGTTATGAAAAAATCAACCATATCACCCAAAGCCATAATACTTTCCACCGTATTTTTAGATGTTATCGGTATCGGTCTTATTATTCCAGTACTGCCATCGTATGTTGAATCTTTTGGTGTGTCGCATTACACAGTTACTGCATTGTTTGCTGTATTTGCACTATGTGCATTTTTGTCTGCACCAATACTGGGCGTTATTTCTGATCGTAAAGGTCGTCGGCCGGTGTTGTTAGTTAGTCTGGCGTCTAGTGCATTGGGTTGGTTAATATTTGCATTTTCACACAGTGTTGTTGGTTTGTTTATCGGGCGTATTATAGACGGGTCTGCAGCAGGTAACATTTCTACAGCACAGAACTACCTAGTAGACATATCTAAAGACGAAAAAGAACGTGGGCAAAACCTGGGCCTTATAGGGGCAGTGTTCGGTATTGCATTTATTATCGGTCCATTAGTTGGTGGTTTGTTGTCTAGTTTTTATAAACCATTACCATTTATTGTTGTTGGTTTCCTAGCTGTGTTAAACACCGTGTTAGCGTATTTTTTCTTACCAGAAACACACCACCACCGCAACCCAGAAAAAATGTCTTGGAACCCATTTGCACCACTTGTTAAGGCAATGAAATCTAAAACATTAACACCACTATACATTGCATGGTTGTTGTTCGGTATCGCTGCATCTGCAAACCAATCTGTGTTTGCATTGTACCTACAAGCCAAGTTTAGTTGGGGCGTAATAGCAGCGGGTACTATGATGGCTGTTGTTGGTATTGTTATTTCTATAAACCAAGCTGTGTTAATTAAAAAGTTTTGGCTAAAACGTTTTTCTGCGACAATGTTAAACTTATGGTTGTTAGTACCATTTGCAATAGGGTATGTAGTTATGGCGCTACCATACAAATGGGTGTTTATACTAGGTTTAATTGTAACTGCTTTCGGCCAATCAGTTTACCGTGTTACCATGACTAGTCAAACAGTGGGCAAAGCAAGTAAAATGGAACAAGGCGAAACTATGGGGGTATTGGCTTCACTTATGTCTTTATCTATGGTTATAGGGCCTTTATTGGGCGGCCTGGTGTATGGTTACGCACTACCGGCACCATTTTACCTTTCAGCTATAATACTGGCTGTGGCATTTGTATTGCTATATCGCGCAAACATTAAAACTAAGCCAATGGACATACCCGGCGTACAAGCAATATAAACCTGTAGATAACCAAGGCGATTCTGCGGAATCGTGTCGGGTAGACGTTCCTCTGAATGGTCGACCACCTGGGAAAAAATTTTCTAAAATTATTAAACCTTGTGGTATAATGTGTACATGAAACAATTACGTATGGAACAGTTAGCAGACGGTATATTTGCTATAGTTATGACTTTGTTGGTTTTTGAAGTTCATGTACCAGATTTAAATGGTGTTGTAACAGCAGGTAAGTTAGCTATTGCAATGCTGTCTAATGTGCCTGCAGTTTTGTCTTTTATACTTAGTTTTATTTTGCTTTTTACATACTGGCGTAGTCACCATTTTATAACTTCAGTGTTTGCAAAAAACATAGACATAAATATGACAAACATAAATGCAATTTTCCTTTTGTTTGTTGCACTGGTGCCTTTTTCTTCTAGTTTGTTGGGTAGGTATTCTACAAACATTTTTGCCATAATTATATTTTCAGTACATGTTATATTAATAGGAATATCTTTGTTCTGGATGCGTCGTTATGCAGAAAAATCTGTACAAATAGAAACTGATGTCGTTACTAAGTACGAAAGTAATCATGCATACGTACGTATATTGTTTCCAGTATTTTGCGCAGTAGTGGCAATAGTTGTTGCGTACTACAGTACTACACTGTCTTTGTTTTTGTTAACTATAGGCATATTGTTTAATTTGTCACGACGTAGCACTTCTTATATATTTGCATTTTTACGTTTATTTAATAGAAATCTGGAAGGGTAGTTCCTCGTCCTATGTAGGTGGGGTGCCGAAGGTGAAGGGGGTGTGTTTTGGATGAAAAATAAAAAACACCATCAGGTGTTTTTTATTTTTCTAAGAATTATTTAGACCCAGTATATTTAGAAATTCAGATAATTCTTTGCCTTTTATTTCACGGTACGAACCTAGCGGTAGTTTACCTAGTTCAATGTTCATTACACGGAAACGACTTAGTTTTTCTACTTCATATCCTAGAGCTTTACACATACGACGTATTTGGCGGTTACGGCCTTCAGTTAGAACTATTTCAAATGTATGGTTGTCTATACGGCGGATTTTAGTTGGGCGGGTAAGTTCACGTGGTGTTATGCGTACACCGTCGCGCATTTTAGCTAGAAACTGGTGGGTAATAGCACGGTTAACAACTACGCGGTATTCTTTGTCGTGTTCGCGTTGTGGTGAAAGTAAACGGTCTGTAACACGGCCGTCATTTGTCATTATTAGTAAACCACTTGAATCTTTGTCTAGTCGTCCAACAGGAAATACGTTGGCATTAAATTCTGTTACCATGCGTATGTCGCGTTCGCCTTCTTGGGCACCAATTGTAACAATATTGACTGGTTTATTATATGCAAAATACACAGGTTCTTCACGCCTTTGTCCGACTATGTCTATCTGGTCAGTAGGTAACACCTTTTGGCCTATTGTGGCAATCTGCCCGTTAACAATTACAACACCGTCTTCTAGCATTGCGTCGGCCATTTTTCGTGTAGCTATGCCAAGTTCAGAAAGGCGTTTGTTTATACGCACTGTACCGTTAGCAGACTTCTTAGGTATGGGGCTTTTACCTTTTATTTTAAAAGGTGTACCATCCTGATTTACCAGAGGACGAACCCCCGTATACACAGAGGTTTGTCCTCTGGTTGCAGGCACTTTAGGTGCTGGTTTCCAACCACGAGGCACTTCAATACCTGACGCCTTCATTTTTTTAATGATGGCCTTTTTCTTATTAGCTGCGTGTTTTTTCTTACCGAGTTTTGTCATATAGTTCGTGTACGTTATTAGTTGCGTATAATGTAATCATAACAATTAGTCCTAATAATAGATAGAGTACGTCTTTATTTGCAAAATAAATAACAAAAGAACCTATAACAGGCATAATTACGTAGGCAAATGGTGCCATTGAACGAAATACCCACAATGTTTCCACGTCGCCTTCAGATGTGTTTTCAAAAAAGTTGTATTCAGAAACAGCTTCTATTGTAGCAGCACCAACACGTGTAAGGAAAAGAGTCAGTGCTAACAGTGCCATGTTTCCTGTTGGTATAAATGGTAACGACATAGTTGCAAGCGCCATAACAATAATACCAAAACGAAGTAGCTTCTTCTGACTAAAGCCCATGTCTACAAGTATGCCAACAGGGAATTGTAAAAGTAAAAAAGCTGAAAGCATAACTGTAAATATAATACCAATGTTTGTAGACGACAAGCCGTGTATGGTACGTAGGTATGAAGCTATGTATATAACCATCCAAACATAAAACCATTGTAATGCAAAGTTTATAACCATAACACTACGCAATGCTGGTTTTGACCATGTTTTTTTAATAGCTTTTATAATAGATGTGTGTGTGCGTTGTTTGTGTACAATATTACGTAGTTTCTTGTGCATTAATACAAACAAGGCCAGTATAATAACAAAACTAATAGCGTATACAGATGTAATGCCAAGTTTGTCAGTACTAAAACCAGCAATAGAAGGGGCAAACAGCCAACCTATGTTTACTGCTAATAAATACAGTCCACGAATGTGTCCAGTTGTTTCTGGTGTCATGTAGTGTTCTAGTAGTAAGTCGTATATAAAAAACCCAAAAGAAGTCATAAACATATAACAGACTAGGCCACTAACAACAAACAAACTTATACCACTGTACAGTACAGACCATAAACCAACTAATAGCAACAAAAGTGTATATAGAAAAGTTTTTCTAATACCAAATTTATTTATAATAGAATTAGAATAAGAAACTACAACTATAGTAAGTATAGATGCTAGTGTGTATATAATACCCACCCAAGATTCATTAATGTACTTTTCAAAAAAAGTTGCATTAGTATAGGTTGTTACTGCTGCTTGAAAAGCAAACAATACTGTTCCGGCCAACAATAGTTTTAGTTGTCTTGGGTACTTCATATATTTAGAAGGTCATTAATACTGGTATAACAACTGGGCGTTTTGCAGTTTTTTGGAAAAGGAATTTAGAAACAGTTTCGCCAACAGCATTTTTTATTGCATCTACATTGTTTGAACCAACACGTGCGTATTCAACTTCAACGGTTTTCTTTACCATTGTGCGTACTGTGTGGAATAGTTCTTGGTTTTCTTTTATATAAACGAACCCACGAGAAATAATATCTACAGACTTTTTAAGTTTGCCACTGTTTGCATCTATTGCAGCAATAACAATAAATATACCATCTTGGGAAAGCATTCCGCGGTCGCGTATAACTACGTTTTGTTCGTCACCAACACTAAAACCGTCTACCATCATCGGGTTAGCAGGAGCTTTTTCTTTACGTACACCTATTTTAGTTCCGTTGTCAGTTATTTCTATAATACTTCCGTTGTCAGGCACAACAACATTTTCTTCTGGTATACCCAGTTCCATAACAAGTTCCTTGTGTAGTTCTAGGTGGTAGTGGTGTCCGTGTATAGGAATAAAGAATTTTTCTTTGATCTTTCTGTGTAGCCATTTTATGTCTTCTTTGTTTCCGTGGCCAGTTGCGTGCACAAAGTCTTCGCCTGGTGTGCGGAAACTGATTATTTTTACACCTTGTCTTGAAAGTCCGTCTTTCATTGCTTGAACTTGTCTTTCGTTTCCAGGAACAATAGAAGAAGAAAGTATTATTGTGTCACCTTTTTTAATAGAAAACTTTTTGTTTGTTTTATTTGCAGCTCTAGATAGGGCAGAGAATTCTTCGCCTTGGCCACCTGTAGAAAGTATAATTATTCTGTTTGGCGGGTAGTTGTCTACATCATCTATTGGTATTATTGTGTCTTTTTGAACTTTCAGTAAACCAGCTTGAACAAGTATTTCAATGTTTGATTTCATTGAACGACCTTCTAAAACAACTTTTTTACCCATAGCTTCTGCTATTTGTATTATTTTAGTTAAGCGTGTCATATGTGAAGCAAATGCAGCAATAATAACACGTCCATTTATTCTTTTTAAAATGTTTTCCAAACCTTGGTGAACTTTTATTTCAGGTAATGCAAAACCTTCGTTTTCTATGTTAGTAGAGTCTGTCATTAGTAACAATGTTTTTGCATTGTCGAATATTTTGTATTCTTCTTCTTCGCGGTCGGTAACCACGCCGTCGATTTGGTCAAGTTTGTAGTCGCCCGGGTTTACTATCCAGCCGTATGGTGTGTCTATAATAACACCCATAGAGTCAGGTATAGTATGTGTAACACCCCAGAACTTTACCTTCATATTACCCATAGTTATAACTTCGTCTTTTTCTACATTAACAGCATTTAATGCTGGTAGGTGAGGAAATTCACCTTGGCGTTTCTTTAACATAAGCACTGTCAAAGCACGTGAATATACAGGTGGGTTACCAATGCGTGACAAAACTAAAGGCACACCACCTATGTGGTCTAAGTGTCCATGAGTTATTATAAGGCCTCGAATTTTGTCTTTGCGTTCTTCTAGGTAACGAGTGTTAGGTATAACATAGTCTATACCAGGTGTATTTTCATTTGAAAACATCATACCGGCATCGATAACAATAATGTCGTCACCGATTTCGATAGCGGTCATGTTTTTACCGATTTCTTCTACGCCACCTAGTGGTATTATGCGTATTGTTCCTGGGGCTATTGGTGGTATGTTGTCGCTTTGGCGTTTTGGTTCTGGTTTATCTGACACAGGAGGTGCTTTGGGTTTGCGTTGAGATCCAAATTTTGAATATTGGAAACTACCAGAACGTTTAGAACTACTATTTTGGTTGTTGCTAAAACGTCGTGTCCCAGCAGAAGATGTTGCGCGAGCTAGTGCTTCACCCAAAGAGTCTTTTGCAGGAACTGTAGATTGTTGTGCGTTACGTGCTGTACCTGGATATGGTCTGCGAACGTGGTTTGTTTTGTTGTGTTGCGGTCTTGCCGTATTTTGTTTATTTTGTGATTCCATAATTTTGATATTTTCTATTCGGTTTCTGTTGGTAATGGTTTTGTTTTGTTAAAAATTTTATACATTGGTTGAGTCGTAAGTGCCCATTTTGATACAGATGCAAATCTGTCTTTAGGTAGGGTAATGTTTGTTTCTGTATAACCAGTAAGGTGTTTGTCTGTAATGTATATATATGACGGACTGTAAAGGAATATAGCAGGCATGTCTTTTGTTAATGAAGTAATTGTTTGGTCTACAAGTTGTGACTGTATTTCTATATCTGTTTCAGATATTAATGATTCTAGGAATTTGTCGACGTTTTTATCTGCGTACTCTGTAATGTTTAGACCTGGGTCTTTGCGTTGGCTTGAATGCCAGAATGCATACATGTCGGTTGGTGTACTAACAGATTCTGCATATAGTAGTACTTCAAAATTTCTGTTTCTTATTACATCGTTATGTAGGGTTGTTTGGTCAATGTAGTTTATAGATACGTTTATACCTATATCATGTAGTTGGTTTTGTATAAGTTCTGCAACTTGACGAAGTTCCGGTGTGTCTAATGTTGTAATGGTAAAAGAAGCTTCTGTTGGTGTTCCTGCTACTGAAACTGTTTTAGATACAACTTTTTTAGTTGTTTTTTTACCAATTTTTACCGTTACTGTTTCTTGAACAGTTTTTTTGCTATTTTGTGGGTGTTCATATACACCAGATATATTTTTTTGCCATCCTGCGTTTTCTAATATAGCTAAACCTTTTTCTATTTCTGCGTTTCTTTCCATTTCTATAGGACTAACAATAGAAGGTGGTACAGGTAAATTTGTAACTTGGCCGTGTGTGTACAGTGCGTCTTGTACTATTTGTTCGCGGTTTATTAATAAATCTAGTGCACGTATAACGCGTTGATCTGAAAAAACACTTGATTTGTTTTGGTTTATAAATAAGCCAAAAACTCGATTAAAAGTATTGTCGTACACATTGTGTTTATTTTTTGTTTCTGAGACTGCTTTAGGGTTTATACCACCAGCTTGGTCTATGCTGTTGTTTAGCAATGCTTTTTCAAGTTCCATTTCGTCTTCATAAAAATTAAAGACAATCTTTGAAATATTAGGTGTTCTATTTGGGTTTTTTGTGTTTCTAGATAGTGTAATGCTGTCTATAGCACCGTCGGCATTTAGTTGTTTTTTAGATATTTTGTATGGGCCAGTTCCAATAGGTGCAATGGTAAATGCATTAGATTGTAGTTGTTCTGGTGTTGTTTTGCCCCAAATACTTTCAGGAACTATTCCTGTTGTTGCTAAATCTAGAAAACGCGCAAAAGGTCTTTTAAGTTTAAACACAACAGTTTTTTCGTCTGGTGCAGATACTGATACACCTTCCCAAGCTGTTTTTCTAGGACTTTTGGTTGCTGGGTTTTGTATTGTTTGTATTGTATAAACCACATCACCAGATGTAACTGGTTTGTTATTAGAAAATTTAACTTTAGGCGCTAATGTAAATGTGTATGTAAGGTCGTCGTTCGACACTGTGTAGCTTTGTGCAATATCAGGGGTGTAGCTTCCGTCTGCTTCTTTGTGTAGTAAACCTGAATAAACAAGACTAGTCACATCTCTGTCGGCGTCGCTTAATGCAAATATTGGGTTTAACTGAGCTGGTTTACCAACAATACCTTCATGTAAAGTTCCACCTACATCTGGTACAAAAGTAACAAAGTAGTTGTTTATTTTTATGAGCATTGCAAAAACAGAAAAAATAAAAACTGCAACTACTGCACCATAGCCTAACCATTGTTTTATTGAAAAACTTTTTATTGCTAGACGAAGCTCTTCTTTTGAAATAAAGATGTTGCGAGGCTTTTTAAAAAAGCGAAGTATTGGTTTCATATAATTAGAAACTTTATAGTTAAAGATGATTAATCTATAGGTAAAATACCCATATTATGAGAAGAGTTTAAGCAATAGCTCTATCTACGTTTAGTGTGGTTATTTAGGAAAGACAAGTGTAAGTACTGTACTTGCAACAAAAATAACAGCAACAAACATTGTTGTTATAAATAGTACTTTTTCAAATCCACGACGAGTTGTGTGTATTGAACTTGCTTCACCACCACCAAAAGCACTACCAGCACTGGCACCATTTTGTTGGAGTAGGATAGAAAGTATAAGGATACAAGAAGTCGTTATCTGGATCCACGGTAAGAGAGATTGCATAATTCCCATACAACTATAATAGCATATTAGGCCAATATGTGCAAACCTATTTTAAAAGTGTTGTGTGCCTATAGGTTGTGGATAACCTTTAAAATAAGGCTTTTTTACTGTGGAATATGCTGTTGTATATTAAAAATGGTGGTGTATACTATATATATGAGTCGAAAAATGATAAAAAACGCTAGCTACTATTCTATAACACTGTGTTTGACAGTGATGTTGTTGTGCTCGGGCGCATTTGCGGTCCAAGTGCGTGTTGTGCGTGAAGTATCAAATACTAACGAGTCTACTATGGCTGTTGGTGGTACTTGTTCATCAAGTACAGTTATAACAAATGTAGACCGTAACACCACGTCTGCTTTGTTGTCTGGAACATCTATAAAGCAACCAGTTCCAGAACCTGAAGAAACTCTATGTTCAGGAAAAACCACATTACTTTCAGTATCATATAATTCCGAACGAACCCGTGCACCTCCTGTAAACATATAGCGTCGGCTATTATTCCGACTGGTGGCGGTATAAAATAGTATTATGAGTGCTATTTTAGACAAATCTACTCTAAAAAATACATGTATAAAAAACCTCAAGCTCCACTTGAGGTTTTTTGATTTTGTTTTGTATTTTTAAAAACCTCACCCCCGAACCCTCTCCAAGGCCGTTGGAGAGGGGTAGTTATGCAAGACATAGCAAGGTGAGGATTTTACTAATTATGGAGTACTAATTTTCTATGCTACAGTATCTAATATGAACGAAGATTATATTTACGGTCAACACCCAATAGAAGAAGTGCTTACCCGCGACCCAGGTCGTGTTGATAAAGTCTACTTTAAAGACGGTATAAGCCGAGAAAGAGCAAACAGTCTTATAGATATTTTACAGAAAAATAAAATACCTTTTTCTTATGTGCCAGAAGCAAAAATAAAAAACATGGTAAAAGACGGTAACACTCAGGGTATGGTAGCAGTAGTTAGACAAGTACCAATGGTTGAATTTAGTGTATGGATAAAAAAATTTACTTCAAGCCAGATCCAAACAAATACAGAAAGTTTAACAAAATCATGCATAGTGCTTTTCGATGAACTACAAGACCCCTATAATGTGGGGGCAATTATCCGCACAGGTACAGCTTTGGGTGTGTCTGCATTTTTGTTTCCAAAGCATAACCAAGTTGGGGTTACAAATACTGTTGTAAAAGTTTCTGCTGGTACTGCTGGTATAGTGCCTCTTGTTTCAATCGGAAATGTAAATGAAAGCTTACGCAAAATAAAAGACGCTGGTTTTTGGGTGTATGGTTTAAGCGAAAAAGGCGACACAGAAATATCTAAAGAAGACTTTTCACGTCCGACTTGTATTGTGGTGGGTAACGAAGACAGTGGTATACGTGCAAAGACTCTTGAGCTTTGTGACACAACACT
>JBPCTC010000066.1:0-11159 GCA_051006535.1 Minisyncoccia bacterium | reverse complement strand
GGATAAATTTCCTAAAGAAGATATTCAAATGTATGCAAAACTTGATCCAGAATGGAAAACATATAAATCATATTTAAATTTTATAGATAAAACAATATAATTTAATGGCCAAAGACTACTACGCAACATTAGGAATAGATAAAAGTGCATCTGCGGGGGAAATTAAAAAAGCCTTTCATAAACTTGCACACCAATACCACCCTGACAAAAACAAGGGTGATGATTCAAAGTTCAAAGAAATAAACGAAGCGTACCAAACACTTTCCGATGACAAAAAACGTGCACAGTACGACCAGTTTGGTCCTAACTACGCCGATGGCTTCGCTGGACAGGGGTCAAATGGAGGAGGATTTGGTGGGCAAGGGGGTGGTTTTGGGGGCTTTGATTTTTCTGGTTTCCAAGGGCAAAATGGTGCCAACTTTGACATGGGTGATCTAGGCGACATTTTTGGTGAATTCTTTGGTGGTGGCGGGCGTCAGCGTGAACATCGAGGTAGCGACTTGCAAATGTCTATGAAATTAGACTTCAAAGAAGCGCTGTTTGGTGTAGAAAAAAAAGTTACAATAACACAAAACATAACATGTAACACATGTTCTGTTATTGGTGGAAAACCCCGAACAAAAAAAAAAACTTGTAACACATGTAAAGGCGACGGACATATAACAGAAACACGCCGTTCGTTTATGGGTACATTCCAAACACGCGCGACTTGTAACACCTGTCATGGAACTGGCAAAGTACCTGAAGTGTCGTGCGACACTTGTAAAGGTGCAGGCATACTACGCAAACCTGACGAAGTTACCATAAACATACCAGCTGGTATAGACCATGGGCAAACTCTGCGTGTCAGTGGCAAAGGCGATGCAATACAGGGTGGTAAAACAGGTGACTTATATATACAAATATCGGTTACTACAGACAAAAACTACCGACGTGAAGGTGCAAACTTGGCCACAATAATACATATACCACTGTCAGACGCACTGTTAGGTACTACATACCCACTTGTTACTTTTGACGGAACAGTACAAATGAAAATACCCGAAGGTACCACCCATGGCGAGACCTTGCGTGTACGCAACCATGGCGTGCCTACTGCACACGGTGGCCGTGGCGACATACTGGTAACCATTAAAATAAACTTCCCAAAATCATTAAGCAAAAAACAAAAGGCGTTGATTGCAGAACTGAAGGAAGAAGGTTTATAAAGCCTGAAAAATGAACTATAAAAAATTCCCAGGTGTTCAGCACCTGGGAATTTTTAATTTTTAAATTATGTTATAATAAATTCATGGAAAATGAACAAACACATTTTGGAGAACATCTAATGCTAGACGGCTACGGTGGTAGTTACGAAAAGTTAAATAGTAAAGATTTAGTTTCAAGTATTTTATACGACTTACCAACAAAACTAGGTATGAAGTTACTTTCAGAACCAGTTGTATACTTTGCAGAACCAAACCACATAAAGGACCCAGGTGGTTGGAGCGGGGTAGTGGTTATAGCAGAGTCCCACCTTTCTATACACACATTTCCTGAAAAAGGTTTTGTTACTGCCGACGTATACACATGTAAAAACGGTATGGACAATGAATACATTATAAAATACCTAACTGACGCATTTGAACTAAAAGAGACAGAAATAAACTTTGTAAAACGTGGTTTAAGGTATATGAGTTACCAGAATAAATAGATATATACTATGTCTTGGTTTTTAATTGCATTTTCAGCGCTAATATTTTGGTCTTTTGTAAATATATCTGACCAATATTTAGTTTCAAAATTTTCTACAAGTGAAAGAGGTTCTGGTGGGTTAGTTTTATTTTCAAGTTTAATAGGTGTGGTAGTTGCTGTGCTAATAGGTGTATTTACACAAGGTATTATGGCTGTTTCTGTAGCAGACAGACTACTACTAATGTTAACTGGTGGTATGTCTATAGCCTGGGTTATACTTTACCTATACACACTAGAAATAGAAGGTGTATCTGCAGTAGTACCGTGGTTTCTAACTGTACCAATATTTAGCTTTATATTGGGTTACTTTTTCCTTGACGAAACATTAACCATACACCAACTACTTGGTGGGTTAGTTATTATGCTAGGTGCAGTTATTATATCAATAGATTTTTCTGGAGAAAAACGAATATTTAAATGGAAACCAGCACTATATATGGTTCTAGCATGTTTAATGGTAGCTTCAAGTGGTGTAATATTTAAATTTGTAACTGTGGGCGGTAGTTTTTGGTTGTCTTCATTCTGGGAATACGCTGGCCTAGGCATAGTTGGTATATGTCTATACACAATGGTACCTAAATACCGTAACGAATTTAAAAATATGAATAAACAAGGTGGACTAAGAATAATTATTCTTAACACTTTTAGTGAAAGCTTTACTATTATCGGTAACTTGCTTACCAACTACGCATTACTATTAGTACCTGTAACTATGGTTTACCTTGTGGGTAGTTTCCAGCCTGCTATGGTACTTGTATTTACGCTTATTGGTACAAAGTTTTTCCCAGCTATTGTAAACGAAGATATGTCTAAAAAAGTATTAGTACCAAAGGTTTTAGCAATAACAATAATGATATTAGGTAGTATTATTCTTTTTGTCTAAAACGTGCTATAATAGCTACACAAAAGAATTATATGATACCCGAATTTCCAGAATTTAAGAAAATAGAACTATCTGACAAAGATGAAATAGAGAAGTTTACCGGCGCATACCCACCATATTCTGACTTTAACTTTGTCAGTATGTGGAGCTGGGACATTTCTGGAGAAATGCGTGTATCCCAACTTAATAACAACTTGGTTGTAAGATTTACAGACTATCTGACTGAAAAACAGTTTCTTTCATTTATTGGTAATAACAAAGTCAATGAAACAGCTTTAGGCCTACTAAAACTAGCTGTCGATCAGAAACTCATATCGGAACTTAAATTAGTACCTGAACACACTGCAAATGAACTAGATAATAACGTGTTTAAAATAGAAGAAGACATAAATGATTTTGACTATGTCTACAACATCGAAGAACTAAGAACCTTAGCTGGATCAAAATTTGAAACAAAAAGAGGTGTCATACATAGATTTATTAAGAAATATAAAGAAACTAAGTCTGAAATTATCGACCCTACAGATGTAAAAATTAAAGCAGATATACTAAAACTTAATTACAGTTGGATAGAAAACAAACTAGCAAAAGACCCTTTTTTCGATATTAAAAATGAACTAATAGCTATAGACCGGTTTCTAAATAGTAGTGGACCACATGGAAGTCTTTGTGTTGGTGTGTTTGCTGATGAAAAACTTGTAGGGTACTCTGTAAATCAAATAATTTCTTCTGATTATTCTATAGGTCATTTTATAAAAAGTCACAAAGAAGGATCTTTTGAATTTATTATGCAAGAAACTGCAAAAAAACTAGCAGAAAAAGGTGTTAAATATTTTAATTTTGAACAAGACCTAGGAATAGAAGGCTTAAGAAAATCAAAGCAATCTTACAGACCAGCATTTTTCCTCAAAAAATTCAATGTTTCTAAAAAATAGATAAAATTTAAGTTGTATAATTTATATTGAAAGTATATAATTATATTATTACTATATTAATAAAAAAATTATGCTTTCTAACGAGATCAAAGAAAATGGTTCCCTACAAACAATAATAATTATTTGTTTTTTACTACTTTCTGTATGGTGGTTCATTTCATATTTTATATTTAAAGATTATAACAATTTAATTTGGGGTGCTTGTTACCAAATTATAGCAATTATAGGTGGTATTTCTGGACTTGTATTTTCAAAACATTGGGGTGGTTTTAAAAGTGTCCTTGGTAAATCTATAATTTTCTTATCTATTGGACTTCTACTCAAAGATTTTGGTCAAAGTGTATTTAGTTTTTATAACCTAGTATTACAAATTGATATTCCATACCCGTCTTTATCTGATTTAGGATTTTTTGGTAGTATACCATTTTATATATATGGAACTATACTATTAAGTAAAGCTTCTGGTGGACCAAGGTCATTAAAAACTTTTGGCAATAAGTCATTGGCAGTTGTAATACCATTTGCAATGTTACTTTTTTCTTACTTCTTTTTCTTGCAACACTATGTATTTGATTTAAGTAATCCTATAAACATACTTCTAGATTTTGGGTATACAATCGGACAAGCTATATATGTTTCTTTTGATGTGCTTACATATATACTTTCAAAGAAATTCCTTGGTGGAGTAATGAAGAACACAGTTCTATTGGTTTTGTGCGGACTAGTAATACAGTATATTGCAGACTATAACTTCTTATTTGAAGCGTACCATCAAACTTGGATAAACGGCGGCTATGGTGACTATCTATACTTGGTTGCATATTTTATAATGGCAATAAGTTTAGTTAGAATTGGTTCAACTTTTAACAAAATTCAACAATCTTAATAAAATATTATAAATTACCATGACCATCTTTGATCAAATATCATTACGAATAGTACGCGAACAGGAACTGGTTATCGGCCCGGTTGCTTGGAGTGAAGCTGCAAAAGTGTCGGGCTTTAAGGTTATAGACCAGAAAAAAGGCGAAGTAGAACTAGTGGGTGACCCAAAAGAAATACTAAACAACCTTGTTGCCCAGTATGCTAGACTTTTCGGAAAAGCTTCAAACGAAGTTTGTAAAGAAGCAGCCCAAGACCTTTTAGCCGACCTAACCCCTGACCAAATACCTCCAAACCTACAATAATATATGGGACTATTTTCTAGATCAAAAAAAGAAATAGAAAGCCCAGGAAACCTACAAGAAGTTACACAGGAAATATATAAACGTAACTTAGACCTTGCCATTGTTAACAAAACCCTTTCACTGTTGCGTAAACTTTATCAAATAAGTTTACTAACACTAGACCCAGCAAGTTTGTCTGAAAAGATTTCTGAAACAGTTCGCACCGACTTAAACATGGAAGTTGTAGGTATTTTTGCCTTTGATGAAGAAAAAGACACATTGGAACCTTTTTCTTTTGCTAAATCTGCGCGTTTAATGGAATCTATGGCACGTATGGGTATACTTTTCCGTGACATACACATAAGCCCAGTTAAATCTAAACCCATACTAAAAGAAACTGTTTATGGCGGCGTGTCGACCATGACAACAGATATAAAGGAAATCTGGGGTGGCGACTTGGCCAACGAAAAACTGCAACTTATAACTGAACAGTCGCACATAAAAACAGTTGTACTGCACCCGCTTATAATACAACGCAAGGTTATAGGTGTATTTTTACTTGGCCTAAACCGTGACTACACCAGCATGAACGACCACGAACACGACTCTATAAAAAGTTGTGTAGATGTTATAGCTGTTGCACTGGACAAAGCATACCTATACAAAGCCCTACAAGATGCTAACGAAAAATTAAAATCGCTAGACAAGCTAAAAACCGAATTCCTTTCGTTAGCGTCGCACCAATTACGTAGCCCACTAACTGCCATACGTGGCTATGCATCTATGTTACTAGAAGGTTCGTTCGGTGAAATAACCCCCAAACCCAAAGAAGCCATAGACCGCATAAACGAGTCTAGTCGTAACCTAGCCATGATAGTAGAAGACTTGTTAAACGTTACAAAAATAGAGTCTGGTGGTATGAAGTACGAAATGGCACCATTTAACCTGGGCGAAATAGTTGCCGACACTTGCCACGACATGTCGGTTATAGCAAACAAGAAAAATATAATACTAACTTATACAGAAGAAAAAGGTGTAGACCATGTTGTAGTGGGCGACAAAGAAAAAATTCGCCAAATTGTACTAAACTTTATAGACAATGCTGTAAAATATACAAAAGACGGAACAATAAATGTCGAAGTTAAAAAAGTAAATCGCATAAATAAGGACGCTGCGCAAAACAATTCAACTGAATCGCACATTCTTTTCTCTGTTCAAGATTCTGGTATGGGCATAAAACCAGAAATAATGCCAACACTGTTTAATAAATTTGTAAGAGGGGAAGGTTCTAAAATGAACGGCAGTGGTAGCGGGCTTGGCCTATACCTTGCCCGTGAAATAACCCAAGCCCACCATGGTAAAACATGGGCAGAATCTGCCGGACCAAACCTTGGCTCTACGTTTTATCTTGAACTAGATGCATTAAATAAATAAAAGCATTACACTGTAATGCTTTTATTTATTTTTACTTTTTTATTACAACTTCTTTACCTTTGGACCCTCGGCAGTATCCAACACTTCATAACCTAGTGTTTGTATTTGTGCGCGTAGTGTGTCAGAAGCAGCAAAGTCTTTGCTTGCACGAGCTTCTTCGCGCTTTTCTACCAACTCAGCAACTTCGTGTGGTATTGTTATGGTACGGTCTTCATCTAAGCCTAAACCTAAAACCGCGTCCGCCCACAGTAGTGTGGCTTTTTTGTTTACTGGTTCTATCTTAGGGTCTTTTATCATTTCCCACATTACAGCTAACACACCTGGCATATCAAGGTCGTCGTTTATTTTTGTTAGCATTTTGTCTTGGTACACAGTGTCTATTACACCTTCGTCTATTTTTGCGTCGCCTGTTACTGGTACACTGTCTACATATGCATACAGTTTTTGCAATGCATTGTTTGCAGCATCTAACGAACCCCATGTAAAGTTTATCTGTGTACGGTAGTGGCCTGTAAGGTAAAAATAACGTAGTGCCATAGGGCTGTAACCCTTGGCCACTATGTCGTCTATGGTGTATGCGTTACCCATAGACTTGCCCATACGACCACCATCTACCAACAAAAACGCACCATGTAACCATGTATTAACAAAAGGCGCACAACCAGTAGCACCCTGGGACTGAGCTATTTCGTTAGGATGGTGTGTACTTTTTAGATCTTCACCACCTATGTGCAGGTCAAACTGTTCGCCCAAGTACTTCATAGACATTGCAGAACATTCTATATGCCAACCTGGAAAACCAACACCCCATGGACTGTCCCATTCCATTTGGCGTTTTTCGTCAGTGTTATTAAACTTCCATAAAGCAAAGTCGCGGTTGTTTTTCTTTTCAGTGTTATATTCTACACGAGCACCTTCATGTATGTGGTCTAGATTAGAAAGTTCGCCGTATGTATAACCTTGTGCTTCATATGCAACAGTGTCAAAATACACACCATCGGTTATCTGGTAAGTTAGTCCGTTTTTTTCTAACTTTTCTATCAGTTCTATTTGTTCAGTTATATGGTCTGTGGCTTTAACAAACTGATTTGGTCGTGACAGATGCATAAGGTCATAACCACGCATAAAGTCGTTGGTGTAGTAGGTAGCAATGTCCCACACTGTTTTATTTTCTTTTTTACTTGCGTTTTCAAGCCTATCTGTACCCGTGTCTGCGTCGCCTGTGTTGTCGCCGGTTAGGTGGCCAACGTCGGTAATGTTCATTATGTATTGAACCTTATAACCATTTAGCACAAGTGCACGGTAAACAAAGTCAGCTAGGGTATATGTACGCCAGTTGCCTATAGTTACATAGCTATAAACAGTAGGCCCACAAGTATACATGCCGACACTTTTGTCCGCCTTAGGCCTAAAAACCTCTAATAAGTGGCTTTTTGAGTTATATAAATGTATATCCATAGATTTAGGTATTATAACCATTTTTTACCCTTAATGAAAAGCAACATAACAACACCCGTTGCCACCATAGCACCAACTATAAACAAAAAGTCGCTTGGTTGATGTATTAAAACAAAGTTTGCGTTCATACCAAATATGCCTGTTATAAGTGTAAGAGGTAGCATAATAACACTAATAACGGTAAGGGCTTTTATAGTTTCGTTAGTTTTAGCTGACAATAACGAGTCGTTTGTTTCGCGTAGGTCGTGTAGCAGGTCGGTATGTATTTCTAACATGGTTTGAAGCTTGTTAAATTCAGCCATTATAGATTCTATCTGGTATGTAAAGCCTGCACCGTACAAATTTTTGCCTGGTAGTTCGAACGAACGCAAAGCTTCGCGGTGGAAACGCAAAGATTGACGAAAATCGATAAGTTTTTTATTAACTTCAGAAATGCGACGTACCATAAACTTTTCTTTACTATCAAATATGCCATGTTCTACACGGGCCAGGTCGTTGTCTATTGTTTCTAATTGTATAAAAGAAGTCGCGTATAGTTCACGTATAATGTCATAGAAAAGGTAACCAGCATGTTCGGCAACTATTTTATTATTCATGCTTTGTATTTCAAATGCACGGGTTATGCGTTCTAGTGGTTCAGACAGTTGGTAATGCACAGTTATTATGTAGTCACGCCCCAGTATAAAGTCTATTTCATGGTCGGGGGTAGGGGTACTACCAGTTGTAACTTGTGGAAAATGTAATATAAGAAAAACCATGTCAGGGTGCACTTCTACCTTGCTACGCATTGTGCTGGTTAACAGGTCCTGGGCTACACCTGCAGGTACGTTAAAACGCTCGGCAATGTCACGAACTTCCTCGGGGGTTGGATTTGTCATATCCACCCAGGTAAGCTTTTTATAAGTATATTGAGAAACCATGAGTGTATTATAACAAGCCTTGCAAAACATTACAATTAATGCTATATTTACGGGACATATGGCAACAACAAAAACAACCAAAAAAGCCGAAGCCAAACCAGCTGCCGCTAAAAAAACAGTTAAAAAAGTAGCTAAAACAACTACTGGAACTTATGCTGTTATAACCACTGGTGGTAAACAATACCGCGTATCTGTTGGCGACACTGTAAAAATAGAAAAACTTCCAGGCGAATTTAAAACAGGTGACAAAATAGTTTTTGACCAAGTTCTACTAGTAGACGACGGTACAAAAACTGAAGTCGGTACACCATACCTAGCAGGCAAAACAGTAGAATCTGAATTTGCTCGTGCAGGACGCAACAAAACTATAAACGTTATCAAATACAAACAAAAGTCTCGCTATTTCAAGAAAAACGGGCACAGACAACCTTTTATAGAAGTTAAAATAACTGGTATTAAATAAGAAAAAACGCGTTCCGTCAGGGGCGCGTTTTTTTGACTTTAAAAGACAAAAGACCTATGGTAATAAAACCGTCAATAAAATGAGTACCTGAATTAAATACTACACCCTATTTTAAAAAAATCAAATACTAATAAACTGAACAAAAATAGTAAGCACCTAACCAACAAGTGAAAGACATCTTAAAACTTTTATTTTTCAAAAACTAAATTTTGTGTTATTATAAACGATACAAAATATGGCTCTATCGTCTATCGGCTAGGACACATCCTTCTCAAGGATGGAAGCGGGGTTCGATTCCCCGTAGAGTCACTCTTAGAAAAAAGAGGTTTCCGAAAGGAGGCCCTTTTTTCTTGAGTGACTCTAAGTACGTAAACTGCTTTACGTACGTCGGGGATATCGAAAAGCTTTTCTATGTTTTAAGAACTCTGTTCGATAAAACGTAAAAAGGTGTACAGTCCATGTAATGGAAGATTCCCCGTAAACTCACAAAAATAAAGAAAACAATGCATAGCATTGGATGATTATATTTTTGTAGATTATACGGGGATATCGAAAGACGGAGGCGGTATACAAGACGAGGTTTTACGAGTGCTTGTCGCCGAGTCAGGAGTCACAAAATTCCCAGGTGCTGAACACCTGGGAATAATGGTTTTATTTTACAACCCCATTTGTATCATTTTTGCATACTGTTGTTTTTGTGCATCGTCTGTGTACGGTGTGTAGCGGGTAGCGTGTAGTGCTAGTGGTTCTGTAGAATTTTGGGGTATCAAATGTATATGAAAATGAGGTACTTCGTCACCAACAACAGACTGTATAACAAAGTCACAAGGTATGTTTTTTTTCATTGAGGCTATTATTTTCTTTACCAAAACAAAAGCATGCGAAATATCGGCATCGGGCACATCTGTTATCCAACGGTACGGGTTTTTAGTTATAACCAAACTATGCCCCAATGTAACAGGGTTTATGTCTAGTATAACAATACAAACATCGTCTTCGTACACAATGTCGGCTGGAATTTCGCGGTCTATTATTTTTTGGAATATTGTTTTCTCCATATTTTTTCATTTTTCCCCTCTACTAATGTAGGAGAGGGGTTAGGGGTGAGGCACTAATCTTCCGATGGTTTTTCTATTAATTCTACATCTACACCCACTGCCATACCGGTAATGCGCATTACGTCCTTGTCTATTTTCTTAAATTCTTTACCACCAGCATTGTAGTGGTTTACAACAGTAGAAAGGGAATTGCCCATTTTTGTGTGGTATTCTTCATATGCTTTTAGATGTTTACCTAGCTCCTCGACACGTTTTACTATGTCTTTAGCAGATTCCTCGATCTGTAGCGCTTTTAGGCCTTGTAATACCGTTTGTAAATAAGCAAGGAAAGAAGTAGGCGAAACTATTATAACTTTGTATTTAGAAGCTGCACGTTGTATAAGGTTTTCTGTGTCTTCTGTTATAGAACCAATTTTATTTATAATCAAATCGTAGTATATAGCTTCATGAGGTATAAACATAAAAGCAAATTCCATAGTTCCGTTTTCAGGTTGTATGTATTTTGCTGTTTCTGTAATTCTATTTTTCAAATCATTTACAAAAACTTTTTCTAATCTTTCTTTTTCTACTGGGTCTGAAGTTTCAGAAATACGGTTATAGTTTTCCAGAGAAAACTTTGAATCTATTGGTATTATTTTGTCTTTGACAAACACAACAGCGTCGACAATGTTACCGTCTGGAAAAGTATATTGCATCTGGTAACTTCCAGCAGGCATTACGTTTTTCAAAAGAGTTTCTAAATAATATTCGCCCAGTATGCCACGTTGTTTTGGGTTTTTTAGTATGTCTTGCAAACTTTGTAACTGGTCAGTAAATGAAACAACTTGTTTGTTTGTTTCGTCCAGTCTTGTAAGCCTTTCAGTAATGTCACGTATTATATTTGCAGACTGGTTAGACTGGTGGCGCATGGTTTCGTTCATTGCACGTTCAGAATCTGTAAGTTTGTTTTCAACTAAACGCGCAAGTTCGTTTAGTTGTGACTGTAACAATTGAAAACCGGTATTATTTTGCTCATTTTGAACGGGTGTTTTTTGCTTTAAAAAAACCATATAAAAAACAACCCCAACAAACAGCCCGATAAGTATATATAAAATAGGTGACATAGGGG
>JBPCTC010000065.1:0-2989 GCA_051006535.1 Minisyncoccia bacterium | reverse complement strand
GGTTTGTTTAGTTGTATTGACGCCGGCAGGCCAACCAGTTTTAAAATCAAGAGTTTCTACTATAGTTCCGTCTGGTTTTTTCAAAAAAATCTTTTCACCACTGTTTGAAAGACCACTTCCAAAAGCAGTAACAAAATCTGCTGTTACATTTGGTACAGTTGTGTCATCCGTACGTTCTATAAGGTAGTATTTTTTTGATCCGATTATAGAATTTGCAGCGCCATTTATACTAATATTAGGACTTCCGTCTTCTGATACTATAGACCAGCCTTCTAAATCTACATCGATAGTTCCGTCGTTATATAGTTCCAACCATTCGTTTGTAGACGAAACACTGTCGCCCATCCAAGCTATTTCGTTTATATAAACATCTGCATAAGCTTTATTAAAATTAAAAAATAAAAAACACAACCCAAGTAAACTGTATATAAAAATATTTCTTTTATAAATAAAACTCAGATTTTTATTAGTATGAATTTTCATAATTTAATTTTACAACTTTAAAAATAAGATTCAAATATTTCAGTAACAAATACAGTTTATAAATAAAAAATAAATAAAACGACAAATTTGTCGTTTTATTTATTCAGTTTCTAAAACTTTTTTCAAAACATCTTCTGGAACTTCTTGGGGCGGTTTTTTGTTTTGTTCTGATTCTGGTTTTTGGGGTTCAGGCACATTATTTACCTGTGCATCAGTACTAGAATTTTGTTGTGGTATTTGTGGTACAGGTGTACTACCTGCTATTGGTTTAAAAACTTTTTTTGTTTCAAAAACTGGTTTTGTCGGGGTTGAAGGTGTTGGTATGTTTGACAAAGCAGCACGCAACAATGCTAAAGATTCTTCATTTTTATTTTGAACTGGTTTGTTTACCGTGTTAGTGGTTTGTATAGGTTTTACATTTTGGTGGTTTATAACAACTTTATCATTTTCTGGATTAACATGTGGAGCAATGTTTTCTTCTATACTATGTTCTAGTTCAGTCAAAATACTTTTCAAAATTGAGCTGTTTTCTGTTTTTTTAACTTCTTCTTTTTCATTTTTACCAAGATGTTTGTCGGCAATACTTATACCAGGTTTTTTAAACGGCTGTGGTTTGTGGTGTCCAATAGATATAGGTTTTACACTTACATCTACAACACTAGTTTCTGATTTTTCTTTACTACTAGTGTCTTGTGTTTCTGTTGTATTTTCTATACTTTTTTTAATTAATTCACCTAAATTTTGGGTTGGCTTTGTTTGTTTTTTATCTAGATTTTGATTTACAGGTTTATTGTTATTTAACTTAGAATTATTGTTTTGTTGACCTGGTGTTTTTACATACCCGTTATTATGTGCGGGTTTTGCATAAACACGATCTGTAGGAACATTTTCAGTATCAACATTGCTAGCTTTTGGTCTACGTTCTGGTTCTTCTGTAGCAAGTTCTTTGGCAATAACACTTTCCACTTCTGACCTATTATTAGTAAAGTTTCGTCTAGAAGCACGTATTACTTCTTCGCGGAAAGATATAACTGGTGGCTTTATAGGTGGTAAACCATTGGCAGAAAAAGGCTTTGAACCTATACCATCTATAGTCATACGCAAATACATCTGTGCAAAATTTAGATTAACAATGTCTTCTGCTGTAAACACTGGCATAAATTCTTTTTCAAAAAGCTCGGCATCTGCAGAACCAATGCGGAATATAATCATAGTACCAACGTTACCTATAACAGCATCTCGAACATTTTCTGTCATTTGTGCTACATATTGGTGGGCTATGTTTAGACATAGTTTATATTTACGAGCTTCAGACAATATGTCTGCAAAAGAATCTGATGCAAAAGACTGAAATTCGTCAACATAAAAATAGTGTGGTGGTAACACATTCATTACAGACGCAGGCACATCCGCGCGCGACATAGCACCAAGGTAAACCTTGGTAATAAGCATTCCGCCCAACAGAGACGCGTTTTGTTCACCAATGCGACCTTTAGACAAGTTAATTAGAAGTATTTTTTTCTTGTCCATGGCATCGCGAACATCAAAAGAAGACTTAGCCTGTCCGACAATGTTGCGTATTATAGGGTTACCTGTAAACTGACCGATTTTGTTTTGGATAGCCGGTACAGATTCGGCAGCCATACGTTCTGTCCATTTTGCAAATTCGTCTACCCAAAAAGATTTAACTGATGGGTCAGTAACATTGTCTACAACTTTTTTACGGTACACTTTGTCTGAAAGCATTTTGTTAACACCCATTAGTGTAGAACCTGGGTATTCTAGTAGTGCTAAAATAGTGTTGTTCAAGATATATTCCATTCTAGCTGACCACGCGTCTTCCCATATCTTTTTAAATATAGACATTAACCCACTGGCAACCAAGTGCCTTTTGTCAGCACCAACGTTTTCCATAATGTTAAAGGCAATTGGGTTTTCTAGATCGAAAGGTGCAAAATATATAACATCGTTTATACGGTGTTCTGGAACATAGTCGAGCATTTTGTCGACCATTGAACCGTGTGGGTCTATTATAGTTACACCTTCGCCGTTCTGTATATCTTGTACGGCCATGTTTTCAAGCAAGGTAGACTTACCCATACCAGACTTACCGATAACATACAAATGCTTTGTTCGGTCTTTAGCCTTAATACCAAACTTAACACTACCGTTACGGTAGTCAGTTGTACCAAAATATGTAATCTTATTATCGTCCATTGTTTATATTATAACAGATTTATTTTTGTTTGAAACATATTTTATATACAATGTTTACAAAATGCAAAATTATGATATATTTTAGAAAATCAATTCTGCTCCAAATGAACACAATAAATCAATTATTCAAAAATATTACTTCTTATGGAGAAGTAACCGTAGTACAAAATGGCTTTCTTTATGAAGCAAGGGTGAATAGAAGAGAGGAAAGACTTATTTTAAAAGACTTTGTAACTTTGGTAAGATACTTACTGAAAAATAAATATCTTCAAATAAGTTTTGAAATAAA
>JBPCTC010000064.1:0-18083 GCA_051006535.1 Minisyncoccia bacterium | reverse complement strand
TTCCTAAAGATTCTGCCGATGTATGTGCAATTGTAAAATGGGTTAAGGAACAAAAAACTTTGGGTAATGTTTATTCTATAACACCACGTTCAGCTGGAACATGCATGGCTGGCGGGTACATAGGTGAATCTATTATTATGGATTTTACAAGGTATATGAATTTACTTGGCCATGTTGAACCAGTAGATGAATTTACTATTACACCTAAATATCCAAACGCAAACCCAGTCGTTATATCTGGACATGTATCTGTTATGCCTGGTTGTTACTACCGTGATTTTGAAAATGCTACCTTAGAAAAGGGTCTGATATTACCATGTTACACTGCATCAAAATCGATAAATGCGGTCGGTGGTATGGTGGGTAATAATTCTGCTGGTGAAAAAACTTTACAATACGGTAAAACAGAAGACTACATATCTGAATTAAAAGTTGTGTTTGCAGATGGGTATGAATACGTTGTAAAACCTTTAACTAAAAAAGAGTTATATAACAAAATTGCGCAAGTTGACTTTGAGGGTTCTGTATATAAAGAAATCTTTAACCTTATTAAAGAAAATGAAATGGTTCTTAAAAGTGCTAAACCACAAGTTTCTAAAAATTCTGCCGGTTATTATTTGTGGAATGTGTTTACTAACAAGGAAATCAAACATCTTGAACGAAGTGAAGGGTCAGATGATGAAATTGTGTTTGACTTGTGTAAACTTATAGTTGGTTCGCAAGGGACTCTTGGTATTGTTACTGAAATAAAATTTAATCTTGTCCGTACAAAACCTGTTTCAAAACTTGCTGTTATATTTATGAAAGACTTGTCTCGTTTAGGCGAACTTGTAGACACAATTTTGCCATACCAGCCAGAAAGTATAGAAAGCTACGACGACGCAACAATGAAACTAGCCATAAAGTTTTTCCCAGATTTTTTAAAGAAAAAAGGTGTATGGGGTATGTTCAAGTTTATGTGGAGTTTTTGGCCTGAAGCCATAATGATGTTAGTTGGTGGTATGCCAAAACTTATTTTACTTGTTGAATTTGCTGGTACAGAACAAGGTGTAGTAAACAAACAAGCCACCCAACTGGTAAATGCAATAAAACCATTTAAGTTTAAAACCAGAATAACAAAAAATAAAAACGATGCAGACAAATACTGGGACATTCGTCGAGAAAGTTTTGCACTACTACGTAAACACATAAAAGACAAACACACTGCACCTTTTATAGACGACATTATTGTACCGCCACAGTCATTGCCAGAATTTTTACCAAAATTACAAACCATATTAAACCAGTACCCTATAACGTACACTATTGCAGGCCATGCTGGTAATGGAAACTTCCATATTATTCCACTTATGGATTTTTCTGACTCTAATACTTCTGAAATAATCATTGAACTTTCTAAAAAAGTTTATGACCTAGTTTTAGAATATCGTGGTTCTACAACAGCTGAACACAACGACGGTATAATACGTACACCGTACCTGACACAAATGTTTGGCGAATACGTAGTGTCTCTTTTCCAAAAAACTAAAAATATATTTGACCCGCAAAATATTCTTAACCCTGGTAAAAAAGTTCCACTTTCAGGTGGTGGTCAAGCTGGTTCTGTAGAATACATTCGAACTCATATAATAAAAGAAAAACACGAAACATCTCATAAGGTTTAGTTTTGCTTACTAAATAAAAAACCGTTCCTGTTTGGAACGGCTTTTTGCTTTTTAATGGATCTTTGCAAATTTTATAGATCTGTTTTCTTCGGGTATTAAAACCCAATAGAAACCATCATCTAAAAATGCAACATCGATAGTAGATACACTTTCTTCCGAATTTATTTTTAAAAGAATTTTTCCATGCATATCAGTTATTATTAAATCACCTGAAAAATTTGGTATATTTATTTTATCTGACACAGGATTAGGAAAAATTTTAAATTCAGTTTTGTTTGTATTTTTTTCAATACCACTTAAACTACAGTCTTTTACTACAAAAGTATTTCCAACAAGAGACTGATTTATTTCTTTTGCACTAGTAAGTGTTTTTGCTCCAAATGCATAAATCGAATCTATTGAAATTTTTATGGTTGCAAACATACATCCGGACACGCTCATTCTAATGTTGAAACTTTTCGATGTTCCTGGTTTTATTGTCTGATTCAAAAACATAGAACTTGGAATGAAGTTTATGGTTGTAACCACTGTTTCATCTTCAAAAGAGCTTAGGTACTTTAGACAACCAGCCTTTAGTGTACCTTTATTGCTTATGTAAATGTTGGTTACAACTATGTCTTCGTTGGTTGTGTTTTCCAGTGTAAAATTCATTGTCTTTTGTTCGGTGTCTATGCAAAAATTTCCAGTCGGTTGGTTTGGGTCAAGTTTAGAATTTAGTCCGTTAGAACTGAAGGATTGTATTGCAAAAAACATTGCAACAATGGTTGTTAAAAACTTATTCATAGTTGAAGGTGTTTGTTTTAGGTTTTAAAAAACATAGCTCCTTTGGGTTGTTTGGGCAGGAGTTTTCCTAATATAAGACTAACATATATTATCTATTTTGTCAAAGTCTACGCGCATATTAAATGTACTGAA
Source organism: Minisyncoccia bacterium (assembly GCA_051006535.1). GTDB lineage: Bacteria > Patescibacteriota > Minisyncoccia > Phycocordibacterales > UBA9973 > MFUC01. The sequence goes on along the minus strand of JBPCTC010000064.1, from coordinate 15,504 downwards.
ACTGACATCAGTAATTTTTAATATGGCTATATATTGTTGACAGATATGTATAAATATTATACTATTTTATGAAATCAAACCAATTCTTTTAGTTATGAAAATACCAATAACCACCATATTATTTCTGCCTATTGTTTTTTCTTGTTCGCTTAATGGACCAAGCAAAAATACAAAAAATGTTACAGAGACTTTTAATGAACAAAAGGTTGAAAAAGACACTGTTCGTATCGACTCAGCATTAAAGGCTAAAATGTGTTTGGCTTTTGATTTAATTAAAAATTATACACAGGAAACTGTAATCGATAAAAAAGATTTTGTAATTTCGTACATCAAATTTTTCAAATCTTTGCAGTTTGGAACTTATCGTAAATTAGACAACGAGCAAGTTTTAATAAGCATCGAAAACAATGTACTAAACAACCAGCTGTTGATTTTATTTGAAGATACTATTTTTAGTGATTTTAGTGTTGCACACACAGTAAAAGCAGTAGGTGAAGATGTTGGTAGAATTATTTTTACTAATAGTTATGTTAAGGCAAAAAGTTTAAACATTTTAGCTTCAGTTTTACTGCATGAACTATGTCATAATGCAATTAGTGCTATGAATTCTGAAAGATCTTCATACGGTTTACCAGAAGAATATTTTCCAGATGAAGAAGCTTTTGCTTATAGCAGGCAAACTCAGTTTTTGGTTTTCATGTATGCTGACAAAAAAGAAGAATTAAATTTCTTTGAAGGAAAGCCATATAGCATTATTGGTCCAAAAGAAGACGAATCGTCTTTTAAATATTTTTTGAAAGGTGCAAAAAAGTACAAATAGAAAACAAAACCCTGGAAATACCAGGGTTTTTTAAAATTGTTCCATCTATAGTTTTTTATGATTTTAAAATATATTTTTTGTAACATAACGCTGTTGCTGTAATTTTTTTAAAAGTTCTGTGTTATGGAAATTTAAATAATAAAGCTTGCTTAAACGGGTTTTTTGTGGTAACCTAGTGCCTATGAATACATTAACTGCAATAAAGCGAAGTAAGGCAGATTTGTTGGCAACCGTACGAAATAACGGTATGGTTCCAGCAGTTGTCTATGGCGCTGGCATAGAAAACACAAGTGTTTCTGTTCCAGCAGCTGATTTTAAAAAAGTATTTGCCCATGCTGGCGAATCTGAAGTTGTAACTTTAGATATAGATGGCAAAAAACACAGTGTTCTAATACACGATGTTCAACGTGACCCAATACGTGGCCATGCTATACACATAGACTTTCTATCTATAGACATGAACAAAACAATTACAGTTATGGTACCAGTTGAATTTGAAGGAGTTTCATCTGCTGTAAAGTCAGGTTCTGGAGTATTGGTAAAAGTTATGCATGAAATAGAAGTAGAAGCACTACCAAAAGACCTACCACATGCACTACACATTTCTATAGAATCTTTGGAAAACGTAGACGATCAAATACAAGTTAAAGACATAAAAGCACCATCAGGTGTAACAATACTAGCAGACGCCGAAGAAGTAGTTGCACTAGTTTCAGCTCTAAAAGAAGAAACTGAAGAATCTGCACCTATAGACATAGCAAACATTGAAGTAGAAAAGAAAGGTAAAAAAGAAGAAGAAGCCGAAACAACAACAGAATAAACATTACCGTATTAAACCCCAGATTTTTTTCTGGGTTTTAATATGGTATACTTTATTGATGCGGAAAACAGTACATATATTTTTTATGGTAATGGTTCTACTGGTTGCTAGTGTCGGCCAAGTTTTTGTGCCTACTCAAAATGTGTATGCGTTTAATTGTCTAACAGATCTAACACTTAGTTCCAGTCCAGAAGAAAGGCAACAATGCCAAAACGAAGTAAATGACATAGATCGACAAATAGAAGAATGGACAGCCGAACTTAATAAACAAAAACAAAAAACAGGGTCCATAACCAAGGACATAAGTGTTCTAACTGCACAGATAAACAAAGCTAAGTTAGAAATTCAAAACCGTAATCTGGTTATAACTAAACTAACTGCCGAAATAGGCAAGCGCCAAGAAAAAATAAACAACCTTGGTCAGAAAATAAGTTCTACTCAGGACTCTATTTCAGATCTATTGCGTAAAACTCGTGAAATAGACAACACTACACCCATACATTTACTACTATCAGGGCAAACAGTGTCTGAGTTTTATCATGATGTAGATGCTTTTGGCCAAATAAAATCTTCGTTAAAGGAACATGTCGATGTTGTTAAAGAAGTAAAGTCTGACACAGAAGTCGAAAAGCAAACTCTGCAAAACAATAAAGCCGACCAACTAGATGCAAAAGTAGAACTTGAACAGCAGAAAAAGAAAGTTGAACTTACTGAAGCTCAGAAAAAAGTTTTATTAAAAGAAAGTAAAAGCCAAGAAAAAACTTACGAACAAATAGTGGCTGAAAAACAAAAACAAAAACAAGCAATATTAAGTAAGTTGTTTGCACTTCGTGACGTAAAGTCTATCGAATTTGGCGACGCATTGCGTTATGCAAAAGAAGCCAGTGTTAAAACCGGAGTTCGCCCAGCAATGATACTGGCCATCATTACACAGGAATCTAGTTTAGGTAAAAACGTGGGTACTTGTAACCGCCCAAACGACCCTCAAAGTAAAAACTGGAAAGTTATAATGCCTGGCCCAGAAGCTGTTGCATCAGGCCGTGCTAAGTCTAACTGGCAAGACGACTACCTACAAATTGTAAACGAACTTGGACTTAGTCCAGAAGGTACACCATTGTCGTGTCCTATTGCCGGTGGTGGTTGGGGTGGTGCTATGGGGCCTTCACAGTTTATACCGCCAACTTGGAATTCTTATAAACCACGTATTGCTGCGGCTTTGGGTAAAGCTACAGTAAACCCTTGGAATGCCGAAGACGCTATAATGGCAACAGCATTGTACCTACAGGACCGTGGTGCAGCAGGGGGTTCGTATACAAACGAACGTAATGCAGCTTGTAAATACTATTCTGGTTCTGCGTGTCAGGCTGGACGCAGGCCACCAAATGCATTTTATGGGGACTCGGTTATGGCTATAGCAAAGAAAACCCAAGCTACTATAGACCAGTTGCAAACATTAGAATAACGTGCTATTATTGTGCCTATGAAGAAAGAAATCCACCCAACAAACAACCGCTACGTGGTGTTTGAAGACAACTCAAATCAAAAGCAATTTTTGGTGCTTTCAACTGTTGCTACAAAAGAAACAACTAAATTTAATGGCAAAGAATACCCATTATACCGCGTTGAAATAACCAGTGCGTCACACCCTTTCTATACAGGTAAAGAAACTGTTCTAGATACTGCTGGACGTGTAGACCGCTTTAAAAAGCGCGTTGCTGCTGGAAAGAAATAACTTAAAAAATCTCGGATTAGTCCTGGAACAATGCCTGACACAGACCTATTGGGTCGAGTCGACTAAATTTTCTTTAGAAAATTATAGGTAACATTGCAACAGGATCTAATCCGAGATTTTTTTGTACAGATAATTTAGTATAATATACATAGTATGTCTTTAAATATAGAAGAATTAAAAAAGAATCATAAAACATCTTACCTCGCAGGCGAATACGAGAGACTTCAACATGAACTAAATGTAGTCAAAGAAATGATATCTGCCGACCCTAGTATGGCAGAACTTGGTCAAACAGACATAGATACAATTTCTATACAAATAAATGCATTAGAAAAACAAATTGAATCTATAGTAGAATCTGAAAAAGCTGAAGAAGAATTTCCAAATGAAATAATATTAGAAATACGCGCAGGTGTTGGTGGTGACGAAGCGTCTTTGTTTGCATACGAACTGGCGTACATGTATCAGGGTTATGCAGAATCTAAAGGCTTTCAAGTCAAACGTCTTGAAATAAGCGAAAACGATGTAGGTGGTTACAAAGAAGCTGTGTATGAAATAAAAGGTAAAGAAGTTTATAAATATTTCCGTTATGAAACCGGTGTGCATCGTGTACAGCGTATACCTGCAACTGAAAAAAACGGTCGGGTACATACGTCTACTGCTTCTGTTGCGGTACTGCCTATGCGTAAAAAAGTTAATATAGAAATAAACCCATCTGATATAGAAATAGAATATTCACGTTCAGGTGGTGCTGGTGGACAAAATGTTAACAAGGTTGAAACTGCAGTACGCCTTATACACAAACCAACAGGTATGGATGTTCGGTCTACTTCTGAACGTTCTCAGTTAGCAAACCGTGAAAAAGCCATGACCATTCTAACGGCTAAACTACAACAAGTAAAAGAAGAAGAAGAAAATAAAAAGTATGCAGAAAACCGTGCAAACCAAATAGGCACCGGTGACAGAAGTGAAAAAATACGCACTTATAACTTTCCGCAAGACCGTGTTACAGACCACCGTATACGCCAGTCTTGGTCAGGTATACCAACTATAATGAGCGGTAAAATCGACAAAATAGTCGATGCATTGCTAAGTGGTGTAGTAGGTACAGAAGACGAAGAATAATTAAAATATCTTGTTTGCCATAATATGTTTTTTTTGCTATAGTGCAAAAGCCATATTGCGTGTATAGTTCAGTGGTAGAACGCCGTCCTGATAAGACGGAGGCCCTTGGTCCGATTCCAAGTACACGCACAAAATGCATACAATAGTTTTATTTTATAAATATGTAAACATAGAAGACCCTAAGGCTGAAATGGAACGTCAGCGTGCCGTTTTAGAAGTACTTGGTATAAAAGGCCGTTTTATAGTGGCTGGTGAAGGTATAAACGGTACTGGTGAAGGTACAGATGAATCAATACAAAAATATATAGAATGGATGAAGTCACAAAGGATGTACAAAAACATTCATTGGAAACTAAGTAAAGGAACGGGGGACTGTTTTCCTAAGCTTTCTGTTAAAGTTCGCAAAGAAATAGTTTCATTGCATTTAGGTGACGAAGAAGACATAAACCCAAATGTTCTAACAGGTACACATTTGCCACCACACGAACTTAATAAATGGTACCAGGAAGGTAAGGAATTTTACATTGTAGACATGCGCAACGACTACGAACTAGAGTCTGGTAAATTTGAAGGTACTATATTTCCAGGGCTTAAAAACTTTCGCGATCTGCGTGAAAAAATAGATGAAATAAAAAACTTGAAAGACAAAACAGTTTTAACTGTATGTACTGGTGGTGTAAGGTGCGAAAAAGCTTCCGGCTTTCTTAAAAAAGAAGGTTTCAAAGATGTTTACCAACTAGACGGTGGTATAGTTTCGTACATGGCTAAATACCCAGGACAAAATTTTAAAGGGTCTTTGTATGTTTTTGACAAACGTAAAACTATGCATTTTGACACTCCAGAACAGCATACTGTTATAGGTAAATGTTACCACTGTGGTACAGCTTCTGAAATATACCGTGACTGTGTAAACCCAACTTGCCACCGCCATTATATAGCTTGCGACGAATGTGCTGGTACAGATGAAAGACTAATTTGTTGTTCACCCGAATGCCGAAATATAGCAGAAAAAAATCTAGTAAAAGCCTAATGCAAAAAATAAAAAAAACGATACTTCTAAGTATTGCTTTTTTATTTTTATGTGGTAAAATCTTTTTAGATATCTGTGCAGTGGTACAGATTTAAACTTAAAAATTGAATAAACAAATGGTACTAAATTCCAAAAATCAAACTAAAAATACATGGCTTGGAAAAACAAAAAAGGCCTTCGGTAAACACATTTTAAGGATTATACCTAAAGACAGGTACCCAATAGTACAAAAACATGAAGTTATTGTTAAAAACATTATTAACACAACTTTTAAAAATCTAAAAGATCTAGGTACGCTACAGTATTTTTCTATGAGTACTTATTCTAAAGAAGGTTTTCTGAAAGTTTGTACTAAAACTACTGAGGGCGAAGAATTAGTATTTAAATTCTGTTTGTCGAAAAATCCAACAGAGAAAAAGTTCTACATATTAGAATCTTATTCAAGGTTATTACTTATTAGGATAAAACCTAGTATAGGACAGAAAGACTTTGAAGAAAAGATTTCTATTTCTATAGACAAACATATGTCTGGTTTTCGAAATGAGAAAAAGTTTCTTGTTTTGCTACTTTTTCTGAAAGAAAATTGTGAAAAAAAGAACATTATCCATGTAAAAAAGACAAAACCTAAATCTGACCTTCGGGGTTCTGATTTTATTATTGATTATTACGATAGTTCACACTGTTATCATTCGATGCGGTTGCAACTTAAAAGCAGTGGTCAAGGTCAGAAAAAACACAGAATAAAGTACCCTGATATTCCATCTATTGTGTGGACCGAAGAAAAATTTCCAAATAATTTGGATACTTTTAAAAAAATTGACAAACTAATGACAAATTTTACCAATGGTAATATTTGTCACATATAAATTTAATATAAATTTATTAAAAGCCTACAGTATTATACATTGTGGGCTTTTTTAATTTTATTACTGTGTTATAGTCCTTATATGACACAAACAGGTACACTATACATAGTAGCTACGCCTATAGGTAATATGGAAGACATAACTTTGCGTGCATTACGCATTTTTTCTGATGTCGATGTTGTTTTGGCAGAAGACACTCGTGTATCAGGCAAACTACTGACTTACCATAACATACCTAAAAAACATTTTATGCGTTTTGATGCCCATGCAAAAGACGGCGCATATAGTAAAGTCGGGGCAATGTTAAAAGAAGGTAAAAACCTGGCTTTTATTTCCGACGCTGGTACACCTGGCATATCAGACCCTGGTGTAGAACTGGTCGCGTGGGTGCGGACTAATACTGACGCCAATGTAGTGCCTATACCAGGTGCTAGTGCATTAACCACAGCATTGTCTGCCAGTGGTATACCGAGCGCCCATGTAGAATACCTTGGTTTTTTACCACATAAAAAAGGTCGCGAAACCTTGTTTACTAAAATGGTAAAAACAGAACATACAATAGTTTTTTATGAGTCACCCCACCGTTTACTTAAAACACTTACATCATTAGAAAAATACATGCCCGCACGTGGTATATGTATAGCTAAAGAACTTACTAAAATACACGAACGTTTTATATACGGTACAGCAACAGAAATATTAGAAATATATAGACAACATCCAGACTACATAAAAGGCGAATTTGTGGTTATAGTTAAACCAATCTAGTTAAATATTTGTTAAAATTTAACAACAAGGTATAATGGGTATTATGAAGAAAGAATACACATTGTTGTCATTAGGTATATGGGTTATGTTGTTTCCATACTTGGGTTTTCCTTTTGTATGGCGTGCATGGATACTTGGCATAACAGGTTTGTGTATTTGTTTCGTAGCTTGGCGTTTTTGGAAAGATAAAAAAGGTCCAACAGAACCCATAACTGAATCATTACCTAAAATAATACCTGAAGTGCAAACACCAGAACTAGTGCCTACTATGTCAGATATGCCTGCTTCTGCACCTTCACCTTTTATAGAACATTTAAAAACTCGCGCAGAAAAAGTTAGTGCATCTACTAGGTCACACCGAGCAAGTTACGAACCATTACCAGAAACATCAGACGAAGTAAAGTCAGAAATAGTAAAACCAAAAGTTGTGCGTAAACCACGTCTTAAAATAATGGGTAACGATATAGCATAAATATGGAACCACAAAAAGTATCATTCAATAAAAAAATACAGTTTATAATAGTAGCTTTTCTACTTGTAACCATATTTGGTAGTGGTTTTTATGTTGGTAAAAATTCTGTTTCAGTTACAAGTGTGGCTTCTGTTTTTGGTGGTAGTGTTTCTGACACAGCTGACTTACAGGCTTTCTGGAAAGTTTGGCAAATGATAGACGAAAAGTCTCCTGATGCTAAAAATGTTTCTTCTGAAAACAGGGTCTATGGTGCCATTAGTGGACTGGCTTCTTCTTTGGGTGACCCGTATACTGTTTTCTTTCCACCAGCAGAAAGTAAAGCTTTCCAAGATCAAATACAAGGTTCTTTTTCTGGTGTTGGTATGGAATTAGGTATGGACAAAAACAACATGCTTAGTGTTATAGCCCCTTTAAAAGACACTCCTGCATATAAAGCTGGTTTAAAAACAGGGGACATAATAGTTAAAATAAATGGCTCAAAAACAGACGGTATGTCTATAGACCAAGCCATAAGTCTAATACGTGGTAAAGAAGGCACAACAGTAACCATACAAATATATCGCGAAAGCGAAAAGAAACCTCGTGACGTAGTTCTGACTCGTGCAATTATAAATGTTCCAGTTTTAGAAACCGAAATACGCAAAGACGGTATATTTGTTATACATTTGTATTCTTTTACTGCAGATTCAGATGTGCGTTTCCAAAAAGCTATGCAAAAGTTTGTAGAATCAGGTTCGCACAAACTTATTATAGATTTGCGTGGCAACCCTGGTGGTTACCTTGATACAGCTATATCAATGGCAAGTTACTTTTTACCATCATCTGCTGTTGTTGTGTCAGAACATTTTGGTGAAAGTAAACCAGATCAGGTTTACTATAGCCAAGGCTACAATATATTTGATAAGAGTCTAAAAACAGTTATCCTTATCAACGGTGGTTCTGCTTCTGCCTCAGAAATATTAGCTGGTGCATTAAAAGAAAACGGTGTGGCTACATTGGTGGGCGAAACTAGTTTTGGTAAAGGGTCTGTTCAGGAACTGATACCTGTAACAAACGACACATCGCTAAAAATAACAGTTGCAAAATGGCTTACACCAAAAGGTAACTCTATTTCAAAAGTTGGTATTACTCCAGACTTTGTTGTAAAGCCAGACACCAAAAACCCTAAAAACGATGTTCAACTTAAAAAAGCTGTAGAAATACTAAATAAAAAATAAATTTAATTTGAAAAGCCGTAACAAATTGTAGTTACGGCTTTTTTAAAATTTTAATTTGCGAAATGATTTTTAACTTTGCTTACTAGTTCATCTATAGCCCCGTCGTCGTATAAGTTAACGTAGTTTCTTAGTCTTGGTTTCATGTCGGGTTCAAGAAAATCTTCAGATGTATTCAGTAGTGTTTTTTCTTGGGGGGTTAGTTTTTTCTGAAAATTGAAAACAACTTTTCCGGTGGAATAAAAATCTAGATACATTTCCTTGGTTTCAGATTTTGCTTTCCATCGAACACAATCAAACGAAGTGGGTATTTTGTTTAAAATTAATCCAGTTTTAGATTGAATGAGTTTTACTACACTTTTATCTTTAGTGCTAAATTTTTTCATGGCAAAGAAATTTAATTTACCATATTATACATTTAATATTAGATATGTCAACATTAGAAAATTTAACTCCGAAGGTCTGACCTTAAGATTAGAGGTCTTCTTTATATTTAAGCCAGTAGAATATTTCTGAAGTAAAAGATTTTTTATTTGGAAAATATTTTGGAAAATCTGATATTTCTAAAATTTTATTTTGAATCCTTTTATCTCCTATAAAACTTTTATAACTTGAATATTCATAATTATTGAGAAAATTTTTAGCTTCATCTATATTCTTTATACCGTTTTCTTTCCAGTCTTTTTGTATTAGTTTTATAGGATTTAAATGAATATAAGAAAAAATGTATTTTAAATAATTATCAGTTGATAGATGTCTAGATTTAAATCTTCCTTCAAACAAACCACCAGTTCTACTATATTTTTGGTTATAGTACATTACATATGCAGTGGCAACTTTTTGCATAAATTTACTTATACCTTTTTCAATTTTTTGAGTAATAAGAATATGAAAATGATTTGGCATTAATACATAAGAACCTATTGATACTATTTGTGAACCAGTTTCTGTCTCATACAAACTAAAATTAGCTGCTTTTTTAAGATCAGAAATACTAATATTGTCTTCCGTATTAAAAATATAAAGAAGGCTAATAAAGTGCCAATAATCTTGTTCGTCATGAAATATCTTTTGTTTGCTATTTCCACGATTGTATAGATGATAATATTCTCCACTAGCAAAATTTATTTTTCTGTTTGCCATATTTAAATTATAGCATAACTCTCGAGGTCTGACCTTAAGAATGGGTAGTTGTAATAACTTTAAAATTAAGCTAGAATGTTTTTACTATTATGAAAGTATTATTTTTACAAAATGTAAAAAACCTTGGCCGAGTTGGTGAGGTTAAAGACGTTAACGAAGGCTATGCTAGGAACTTTTTGTTTCCTAAAAAACTTGCAGTGCTGGCAACACAGTCTGTTGTTGCCGATGTTGCCCGTAAACAAGCCGACCACGCAGCTAAAATAGAACACATGCACGAACAAACTCGTGCTGCACTTGGTACTAAACCCGAAATACTTTTTACAGTACCAGCAAACCCTATGGGGCATTTGTTTTCAGCTATTCATAAAAAAGACATTGCATTGGCCTTAAAAGAAAAAACTCATGCACCTATAAATGAATCTATGGTAGACCTTGATGAACCTATAAAGGCAGTTGGGGAATATGTTGTACCGCTTCACGGCGAAGGTGTTAAAACCAAAGTGTTGGTAGTAGTAAAAAAGGGGTAGAAAAAACGCTTTTTTGTGTTATACTGTCCATATTATGAAACGCACATATATTAAAGATTTAGCTAACTATATAGACCAGGAAGTTACCATTTGCGGTTGGGTAGATGTACGTCGCGACCAGGGTAAAATGGTATTTATGGACTTGCGTGATATAACCGGTAAAATACAGTCTGTTGTATTGCCGGCGTCAGAAGCTATTGAAACTGCTAAAACAGTACGCCCAGAATGGGTGGTGTCTGTGTTAGGTAAAGTTAACAAACGACCCGAAAAGAATATCAAAACCGACATAGTAAACGGCGACATTGAACTTGAAGTTTTAAACATAGAAGTTTTAAACATGGCTACAACACCGCGTTTCGACATATCTACAGACGGTTATGAAATAGGTGAAGAAGTTCGCTTAACATACCGCTATCTAGACATGCGTCGTCCACGTTTACAAAAAAACTTACGCAACAGACATAAAGTTGCAACATATGTACGTAACTTTTTAGATGGGCAAAACTTTATAGAAATAGAAACACCACTACTAACCAAGTCCACACCTGAAGGTGCCCGCGACTTTGTGGTTCCTGCCAGACTTTACCCAGGTACATTTTATGCATTGCCACAGTCTCCACAGCAATACAAACAGTTGCTAATGGCGGGTGGTGTAGAAAGGTATTTTCAAGTTGCAAAATGTTTACGCGACGAAGATTCTCGTGGAGACAGACAGCCTGAATTTACTAAGATAGATATGGAAATGTCTTTTGTAAACAAAGAAGACGTAATGTCTATAAACGAACAGTTGTTAATAGACATAGTTCAAAAATTCTACCCTGAAAAGAAAATACAACAAATACCTTTTCCACACATAACATACAAAGAAGCCATGGAAAAATACGGTAACGACAGACCAGACATACGCACTGACAAAACAGATCCAAACCTGTTAGCGTTTTGTTGGGTTGTAGATTTTCCTTTCTTTGAACGCACAGACACTTCAGACAACCCCGAGACAGAAGGCGAATGGACATTTACCCATAACCCATTTTCTGCACCTATACCTGAACACATGCAAAACTTAATGGAAAAGAAAGATATAGGCCAAATACTAACAACCCAGTACGACATAACAATGAACGGTTACGAAATAGGTGGTGGTAGTATACGTAACCACAACCCTGAAGCTTTAAAACAAGTTCTAAACATAATAGGGCACACTGACGAAAACATACAAAAAAACTTTGGCCATATGTTAGACGCGCTTGGTTCTGGTACACCACCACACGGGGGTATTGCTTGGGGTTTTGACAGGTTAATGATGTTACTAGAGGGCGAACCAAACATACGTGAAGTTATAGCTTTTCCTAAAACAGGTGAAGCAAAAGACTTGATGATGGAGTCCCCAACACAAATATCTAACAAACAACTTCGCGAACTTTCTATAAAAGTAGACATACAAAAATAATTTTAAAACCCCATTAACTGTAAAGTTAATGGGGTTTTTGGGTGGGGTTTACATCGAAGATCTTTTTTCCAATTCTTTTGAAATAAGTTGGAAGTTTTCAAGACAGTCCTTATTTCCTTTTCCCGAATAATTTACTTCTTGAAACTCGTTAAAAAATCTTTTTAGTTCAAAGGTTTGCATTTTAGAAAAAGCTTCTCTTTTCCTTTCTTGTACTTTTGTAGCTTCGGTTTCAGTTGTGTCCATAACAATGTTTGTGCTTTTTTACATTATAGCATTAAAACACATTATAGTCAAAGATTTTATAAAGCTAAAAAAATGTTATAATATACTTATGTCATATACTGTTCGTACTATTCAGTTCGAAGGTCCGTTGGAAATACTTTTAGAGCTCGTTGAAAAACGAAAGCTTTTTATTAATGAACTTGCTTTAGCTACAGTTACCGAAGACTATTTAAACTATATACGCAACATGGCCACAGAAAATGTTGGTCAAAGCCTAGACGACAGTACGGCGTTTTTGTCTGTTGCAGCAACTTTGTTACTTATTAAATCCAGGGCGTTACTACCGGGACTGTCTTTAACAACAGAAGAAAAAGAAAGTATTGTCGACCTAGAAGACCGGCTTCGTCGTTACCAGGCTGCGCGTGACGGTAGTGTGCATATACGCAGTATGTTAAAGTCTCCATATTATATACACCCAGGTGCAGGTGGACGTATTAAAAAAGTAATAGTGTTTACACCTGATGCGGGTATAACTGTAGCCAACTTGCATACATTGTTAGGTGGGGTTATAGCTAGTGTGCCTAAGAAAGAAGTTTTACCCCAGGTTAAAGCTGAACGTATAATGTCCATCGAAGAAGTAATGCGTAACTTAACAGACCGTATACAAAACGAAATGACAATGTCTTTTCGTAACATAACAGGCACACCTAAAACTAAGACAGAAAAAGTTCATGCTATAGTTTCTTTCTTAGCATTATTAGAAATGGTGCGTAACGGTGTGTTGTCTGTTGTGCAACATAACACTTTTGACGATATGCATTTTTCTAGAAGCCAGCCTATAGAAAATACATCAATAAATGATATAATAAACCAGTAAAATATATGCTATCTATAAATGCGCAAAAACTTCATACATTATTGTTTATAGAAAACGAACCTCAAACAGCGTCTGACCTAGTTGGGTCTATTGGTGTTTCAGAAAATGAGTTTGTTGAAATAGTTGAAGAACTAAAAAGCTTTTTGTCGGGCAGTGGTGTTGTTCTAGTAAATGCAGGTAATACATATATGTTAGGTACCGACCCACAAATGGCCGAATTCATAGTCAAAGAACAAAAACATTCTGACCAAAAAGAACTTTCCAAAGCAGCATTAGAAACTTTAGCCATTATACTTTATAAACAGCACGCGTCCCGGCCAGACATAGACTTTATTCGCGGTGTCCAGTCCAGTTTTATATTACGCACACTGGCTATGCGTGGCTTAATAGAAAAGAAAACAAACCCAGCCGACAGTCGTTCGTTTATATACGAACCAACAGCGCAACTGTTAGCATATATGGGTATAGATTCTGTACAAAACTTGCCCGACCGTGAAGCTATAGAGGCAAAGTTGCAGGGTATTGTCGAAGAGGTTACAGCTGACAGTTTGCAAGTTACAGAATAATTTCCGTAAAAAGTCTAAATTAAAATTTGATCGACGTATAAAAACTATCCACTATAAACTAATAAATATTTACTAAACATATATGGTTACCAATGCAGTTAAAATTTTATTGCCAGTTGTACTTGCTTTTATAACAGGGTTTGTTATAACACCACCGTTAATACGTTTGTTTATAAAACAAAAACTATGGAAACGTAAAAGTCGTTCTGACATTGCTGACCAGACAATAACAAACAACGAGTTTCGCGAACTACATAATGAAAAAGACGAACTTTCTACACCGCGTGTGGGGGGTATTGTTATATGGGCGTCTGTCGGTATTGTTATACTGGGGTTGTACTTGTTGTCGTTGGTTGTGCCTTCGGCTACATTAGACAAACTTAGTTTTCTTTCTAGAAACCAGACACTTGTACCTTTTGCTGTGCTTATTTTTTCTTCTGTACTTGGGTTGTTCGACGACTTAATACAAATATATGGCACAGGTAGTTATGCAAAAGACGACATTTCAAACAGAAGAATTAAAATTGGTTTGATTGTTTTTATAAGTTTGTTAGTAAGTTTATGGTTTGTGTTTAAACTAGGTATTACTAGTATACACATACCTTTCGATGGGCAGTTAAACATGGGCTTGTTGTTTATACCATTTTTTATAATGGTTACTTTGGCTATATTTTCTTCTTCGGTTATAGACGGCATAGACGGCCTAGCTGGTGGGGTAATGGTGCCTATATTTTTTGCTTATGCAGTTATAGCGTATTTCCATAACCAAGTAGACTTGGCTGCGTTTTCTGCAGTTGTTGGGGGGTCGGTTCTGGTGTTTTTGTGGTTTAATGTACCACCTGCAAAGTTTTATATGGGCGAAACAGGTATGGTTGGCCTAACTGTAACGTTGTCTGTTATTGCGTTTTTAACCGATGCAGTACTACCTTTTTTGATCATTGGTTTTCCGTTAGCTATGACAGCTTTTTCTTCTTTTGCTCAAATGGTGTCTTATAAGTATTTTAACAAAAAACGTATTTTTCGTGTGGCACCTATACACCACCATTTTGAAGCACTAGGTTGGTCGCGCCCAGCAGTAACTATGCGTTACTGGATTATGTCTATATTTGCTGCAGCAATAGGAACTATTATTACACTAATGAGTTAAAAAGGTTTATATGCAAACAAAAAACAAGCCTTTCGATAAAATATTTTTTGGTATCGTTATAGCACTTGTTGTGTTGGGTTTGTTTTTCTTTGTGTCTGCTTCTTTTGGTGTGTTTGCAAAATCACAAGGTAAGTTTTGGAATGTTTTGTTTAGTCAGTTTGCTTTGGGTGTGGTTGGCGGGGGTGTATTGTTGTGGGCAACTTTGAAAGTTCCGTATTTGTGGTGGCGTAAATATTCTTTTTATTTGTTTTTAGCTTCTATAGCTATAACTACACTTGTTTTTGTGCCTGGTCTTGGTATGCGCCACGGTGGGGCAACACGTTGGTTGTCTATTGGACCTGTGTCTTTTCAGCCAGCCGAACTTTTAAAAATTGCTTTTGTAATGTATTTTGCTGGGTGGTTGTCTTGGGTCAAAGACAAAATAAATGGTTTAAAATTTGGTTTAATACCTTTGATCATAATGTTAGGCATTGTGGCTTTGGTTTTGTTCCGCCAGCCAGATACAAAAAGCTTTATGCTTATGTCTGCCGCTGCATTGGGTATGTTGCTTATAGCTGGTGTGCCTTGGAAACAACTTTTTTTGACTTTAGGAATATTGGTTCTAGGACTAGGTGCATTGTTAATGTATAAACCATATCTAAAAGACCGCATGTTTACATTTTTAGACCCTTCACGTGACCCGTCTGGTTCGTCTTACCAGTTGCAACAGGGTTTGATTGCGGTTG
>JBPCTC010000063.1:0-9349 GCA_051006535.1 Minisyncoccia bacterium | reverse complement strand
CCTACACACAGTGTTACTATTAGTAAATGCATTTTAAATAGTATAGAAAACATGTCTGGTAAATTTTTATTACAACAAATAGAAGACAGAATAAACTTAGTAAAGGGCGACTTTAGACAAAAAGAAATATTAAAATTATGGAACAAATCAATAAATGATGAAGTTTTTGTTTTGCTGCACTGTACTGCAGAAGTTTCTTCAGGTACTTATATACGCCAACTTGCAATGGACATAGGTAACGTGTTGGGTGTGCCCGCACTAGCATATAACATTGAACGTACTAATGTTGGCCCGTATTGCCTGCAAGATATTCCTAAAGATTTTTGATATAATACATAAATGGAAACATTTGATATAGAAAAACCTCATTTTTCAAACCCTACCGAAGAGTTGGCGTATTTGCGTGGGCAGGTCCAAAAGATGGAACAAAAACTAACTAATGAAGGTTCTAATATAGAACGCACTGCATTAGCCCAAGAAACTTTGCAACAATACAAAAAAATACCCACAAAGGAAGTTTTACATGAAGGTTTACAAATGTCAGACAACGAACACGAAGCTGTGGCGTTGCGTCTACACCCCGAAGAACACGACAGTGTTATGGAAGAACTAGTTGGTTTAGTAGAAGTAAAAGGTATAAAAAACGCAATAGATGCAGTTGCACGTTTAAACAACCCACACATAGAAGACGACTTTCATAGGTTTCTAGTTCAGTATTTGTTAGCAATGCATGAAATAAAAGGTTTAGAAAAAGGAACATCTTTGTATAAAACATTAACAATGAAAACTTTTCAGTTGTCTTTTCCAGAAAAAATTATAGACGACAACCGAACATTCAAGGAGCTAGTTGGTGCCATGGAGCAGTTTTTTGCAGGTTTGCAGTATATGGGTGGTGCAAAAAACAAAGAAGAATTACGTGCGGTTATAGAAATAGCAGTTTCTAACGACAAACCAGAATTAGCGTTTTATATATCTATACCAGAACAGTCTGCAGAGCTTTTTGAAAAACAAATTTTAGCCATACACCCACAAGCACGCATTGTAGATATGCCAGACGATTTTAACATCTTTTCATTAAAAGGTGTGGTTACTGCTTCGACCATGGAACTTGAATCTAACCCATGTTTTAGTTTGCGAACTATAGAAAATTTTGACTCAGACCCTCTTGCTATAATACTAAACACATTTAGTCGAGTTTCTGGTAGTGGTGAAGGTGCTGCGTTGCAGTTTGTTTTGCAACCAGAACCTCAGTATTATGAAAAAGAAGTTCAAGACCTTCTAAAATTAGCAGAAAAAGGTGAAAAAATAAACAAAGAAGACGAAGAAGTAAAAGAAGTCGGCAAGGCTTTTGTTAAAGAAATCGGAAGCTTTTTTGGCATATCTAAAAACGAAGAAGTAAAAGAAGAAGACAAAAAAGAACCTTTAGGTAATGCACAACAAGACGTAATAAGTTCTATAAAGAAAAAACTTGAACGACCAATGGTGGCAGTAAACGTGCGTATTCTTACATCTGCGGTAGATGCTAGTCGTGCAGAAAAAACCAAACATGACATAGAAAGTGCTTTTGAACAGTTTCGTATGCCTTCTTCTAATGCATGTGTTTGGAAACATTCAGAAAAAAACTTGGCTAGCATTATACACGAATTTACTTTTCGTGAATTTGTTAGATCTAGTTCGGTCCCGCTAAACTTTAAAGAACTGGCAACTATGGTGCATTTTCCATGGGGTATAGGTAGTATTGCTACACTTAAACAGTCGACACTAAAAGAAGCCCCTGCACCAACAGGTATGGCACCAGACGGCGTTGTTCTTGGTTACAACGAATACCGTGGTGCTCGTACACCTGTGGTGTATGGTCGTGAAGACCGTATGCGCCACCTATACGTTATAGGTCAAACAGGTACTGGTAAAACAGTTACATTAAAACAACTTATAAAACAAGATATAGAAAACGGTGACGGTTGTTGTTTTATAGACCCACACGGTTCTGATATACAAGAAATATTGTCTTATATTCCAAAAGAACGCATAGATGATGTTATATATTTTGATCCAGCATATACAGAACGCCCGATGGGTTTGAACATGCTTGAATTTGACGAACGGTTTCCAGAACAAAAAACATGTGTTATAAACGACCTGCTAGGTATATTTAACCAACTGTTCGACTTAAAAGCCCAGGGTGGTGCAATGTTTGAACAGTATTTTAGAAATGCAGCATTGTTGGTTATGGAAGACCCAGATTCTGGAAGTACATTGTTAGAAATAACACGTGTGCTTCAAGAAAAATCTTTCCGCGATATGAAATTGGCAAAATGTAAAAACCCAATTATTAAAAAGTTTTGGGAAGCTGCCGAAGCTACAACAGGCGACCAAGGTTTAGCTAACTTTGTTCCATATATTTCTAGTAAGTTCGACCCCATGATATCGAATGACATACTACGCCCGGTTATAGGCCAACAACATTCCGTGTTTAATTTTCGTAAAATAATGGATGAAAAGAAAATACTGTTGGTTAACTTGTCAAAAGGCCGACTGGGTGAAATAAACGCAAACCTTATTGGCCTTATACTAGTTGGTAAAATCCAAATGGCGGCATTGTCGCGTGTAGATATGCATGGACAAAAAATGAACGACTTTTATCTATACATAGACGAATTTCAAAACGTAACCACACCAGCTATTGCATCTATACTTTCTGAAGCCCGTAAATACCATTTAAGTTTAAATGTTGCGCACCAATATGTGTCTCAGTTATCAGAAGACATTAAAAACGCAATATTTGGTAATGTTGGTTCTATGTCCATAATGCGTGTTAGTCCAGAAGATGCAAAGTTTTTAGAAACAAAACTTGCACCTACATTTGATGCAAATGACATTATAAAACTTGAAAACCTGCATTCATATGTTTCAATGATAGTAAACGGTGTACCAACACCAAAACCTTTTAACCTTACATTAGCTGACTACCCCAAAGGTAATCCTGAAATAGTAGAAAACTTAAAACAACTTTCATATATAAAATATGGTCGCGACAGGGCAGAGGTAGAGGCAGAAATTATGGCAAAGTATAAAATATAATATAAAAACTTCCGTTAATACGGAAGTTTTTATATTACCAGAATTTATACCAAGGTTTTTAAAAATTAATTTATATATTTACATTATGGTATGTGTACAGTGCCCACAACGACGGGCGTCTATTGGTACTTCCATACAGCATTCTTTGCATTTTTTAGTGGTTGGGTTGGTTGGTGTTTCTTTATTTGTTTTTGCTATTAGCGTGTTCATAGGTTTTACTACAAAGAAAAATACAGAACCCGCAACTAACAAAAAGGAAACTAATGCGTTTATAAAATGGCCTATCATAAACTGGCTTCCATTTAAAGTAAAAGCAAGCCCACTAAAGTCCGGTACTTTGGCTATTGCTGCAATAAGCGGTGTAAGTATGTCTGCCACAAGTGCTGAAACAATAGTACCAAACGCTGCACCTACCACTACACCAACCGCCAAATCTACTACATTACCACGTAATAAAAACTGTTTAAATTCTTTTATCATATGTATGTATTATACTACATTTATATAAAACTAGTTATGGATAGGTGAAATAAAAAGTCCGTCATATTTGACGGACTTAAAATTTCCGAAAGAAATTTTATTTAATTAGCATGGACCATTCCAAAGCGAGAATTAGAATCTTTTGTCATTACGGCTTTGAAAGGCCTTTTGTTTTTTAAAAGCAACTCTTCGTCCACTAACACCTGTACAGTGTCTCCAGATTCAGTTACGGCAAGGTAGGGATATTCTCCGGCCATTGCCTTGTTAAACTTTCCAGAAAAAGATGTTATATCCTGCGACAAGACTGTTACAGGATATTCGCTCACATTTTTGCATGAAGAATAAATTGTTGCGGTTAAAACCGCGATAAGAACAAAAAATAAATTTTTCATATATAGTGGGGTCCCCGAATTTAGTGGGGTTTGTGTATACCAAATAATGATATGCACAAATCCTACTAAATACGGACCTGTAATATGTAAATAACTAAGTATATTTTTAGTATAACATAACTTGATTATAAAGTCAATTATGAAAAATCTATATAAAATAAGGGTTAAAATATAAAAACCCTCTAAACAGAGGGTTTTTATATACATGGATCTATATTGACATATCTGTATTTATATGATAGATTATAAAAAAGTTTTTACCATGACAAAAAATAAAGATGCCTTATTAAAGTGGGCGCTAAGTACCAAAAAGCAACCTATGTGGTTGTATCAAATGTTTAATCCAATTTACTTGGGTTTTGTTGTATTTAATTCAAGTTGGTTGGTCTGCCATTACTTTTTCAATGAAAAAAGTTTCCCTTTTAATTTGATAAGCTCTACTATATCTACTGCTGTTTTTTTTAGTATGGTTTACATATTCTTTGGCCAATTGTATGGACATGGAATAGGTTTTTTTGAAAAAGGCAAATTTTCTGTTTTAGGGTTACCTTCGACACCCGCAAAGATTTTGTTTTGGATATTTGTAACAATTTTAATGATGATCATAAGTTCTTTTTATCAAAGTTCAAAATACGATAAAGAGTTTTATATTATGTGCAGTACATCATCTATGTACGGTTTAATATGGTCTACTATTTGTTGGAGATTTAATTTATTTTTTAAAAAATGGAACCCTTCTTATAAAGAAGCGTATGTGTTTTTTAAAAGAGAAATTTTCTCTAAATACAAAGGAAAAATGAACAATTATATTAAACAAGATCTTGAAAGAAAGGTGATCATAAAAGTTAATTACCTTGTCGATGAGGGGCTCGTATACGAAGAAGAATAGAAAAGCAAAACCGGGTGTGCATCCGGTTTTTTTAGTTGTAGATCTGTGGGGAATTGGTCACAAGTATTTTACCTGACGGTAAAATCTCGCGACCCCGGCTCGGTATTTTTACCTTTCGTTTCACTCAAACAAAAATATACCTGCGCCTTTCGAACCCACCACACAAGCAAAACAGTTTGCTTGTTCAGATCCACAAAAAATAAAAATACCCTAATAGGGTATTTTTATTTTTTGTGGATCTGGGCGGATTCGAACCGCCGTCCAAAAGGGGTGTCATCTATACATCTACGTGTGTAGTAATTTTTATGTTTAACACCATTGCCTATAAAATTATCAAAACAGTAATGGCGCGGTCTCTTGGTTTTGGTGTGTACACCCGAGCAAGTGTATACCTTGGCATGATTATATTATGCCGGTTAGTTCTATCATGTTTCGAACTAGCTCGACATGCAGGCGACTAAGCGCGAGCAAAAGCAAAATCTGCTGTTCCGAAGAAAGGAGATTTTACTCCAAAAGAGTTGTTTACACTTAACTTGTGGTAGATAGTTTTACGAGTTGTCTACAAGCTCGACACGCATATAAACAACGAACCCAATTGTCAAAGCCTGGCAGACCCAAGTGGTTTGTTGTTTTTATTTTCAAGGTACACTCTACAAAGTGGTTTTGCTAAATTAGAATTGTTTCTATCTTTTAAAATCTCTTTGCAGTTCACGGGTAACGTCTCGTTTTTTTAAGCTTTCACGTTTATCAAACTTCTTTTTACCGCGAACTAATGCAACTTCACACTTGATGTTGCGACCTTTATTATATAACGAAATAGGTACTAAAGTCAAACCAGGGTTTTCTAATTGTCTACTAATTTGGCGTATTTCTTTTGCGTTTAGCAGTAGTTTGCGTGGACGGTCTGGGTCGTAGTCGGCAGGGGTATTTTTAACTTGGTATGGTGGTATGTGTACTTGTAATAGAAAAGCTTCATTGCCACGAATGCTAACATGTGCACCAGTTAGTGTTGCTTGACCATTTCGAACACTTTTAACTTCATTACCCAACAACGAAATACCTGCCTCGAATGTTTCGAGTATTTCGTAGTCAAAATGGACTTTTTTATTACTAACCAATGTCATATGGTTATGGTAACATTTTTTCTGGCAAAAACACTATTTTCGTGTATACTTAACCCCATATGCCACACAAAGAAAAAAATTCGTCAACTAACGAAAAAAAGCCTAAACAAACACATTTACCTGTCTCTGGTGATGTAGATAATAAGGTAAATAAACCTAATATGTCCAACTCTTCTAAAAATGATGGTCCTAAAAAAATACTTGGTTTTGGTAGAAACTTTGGTGTTATTGTTATTGTGCTTATGGTTGTGGTTTTTGGTTATGAAGCCATTGTTCAAAACAAATCCGAAGTAACAGAAGTTTCTATGGCAGATGTTGCTACTTCTATTAAAAACGATTCTGTTAAAAAAGTAACAATAAAAGGTAACGATGTAACTGTGTTAAAAAACGACGGTTCTAAAATTCGTACAGAAAAGGAACCAGAAAGTTCTTTGTCTGAAACTTTAGTTCAATATGGAATAACCGCAGACATGTTGGCTAAAGCCAACATATCTGTTGAAAGTCAAAGTGGTCTTGGTTACTGGGTTATGGCATTGTTGCCTATATTTTTACCAATAATATTTATTGCATTGTTGGTTATAATATTAACCCGTCAAATGAAAGGTGGTAACATGCAGGCCATGAACTTTGGCCAGTCTCGTGCCCGCGTTACAGACCCTACTGACAAAAACAATCGTGTTGTGTTTGCCGATGTAGCAGGTTGCAGAGAAGCAAAACATGAACTAGTTGAAGTTGTAGACTTTTTACAAAACCCTAAAAAGTTTATAGACATAGGTGCACAAATACCAAAAGGTGTTTTGCTTACAGGTGCACCAGGAACAGGTAAAACACTTCTTGCACGCGCTGT
This sequence comes from Minisyncoccia bacterium, assembly GCA_051006535.1. Taxonomy (GTDB): domain Bacteria; phylum Patescibacteriota; class Minisyncoccia; order Phycocordibacterales; family UBA9973; genus MFUC01. The sequence goes on along the minus strand of JBPCTC010000063.1, from coordinate 2,536 downwards.
AGCGGGCGAAGCGGGTGTGCCTTTTTTCCACTTGTCTGGGTCTGAATTTGTAGAAATGTTTGTCGGGGTGGGTGCGTCTCGTGTGCGCGACTTGTTTCGTATGGCTAAACGCGCAGCGCCTTCTATTGTTTTTATAGACGAAATAGACGCAGTAGGGCGTTCTAGAGGTACTGGTGTTGGTGGTGGTAACGACGAACGCGAACAAACACTAAACCAAATACTTGTTGAAATGGATGGATTTGAACAAAACAACAAAGTCATAGTTATGGCAGCAACAAACCGCGCAGATGTGCTAGATAGTGCTTTGTTGCGTCCTGGTCGTTTTGACAGACAGGTTGTACTAGACTTACCAGACCGCAGAGACAGATTAGAAATACTAGAAATACACGCAAAGAAAAAGCCACTTGAAAAAGGTGTACAGCTATCTGTGGTTGCTGAACGAACTCCAGGTTTTTCCGGAGCAGACTTGTATTCGCTAATGAACGAATCAGCCATACTAGCCGCACGTAACAATAGAAAACAAATAATCCAGTCAGACATTTTGTCTTCTATAGAAAAAGTTATGATAGGTACAGAAAGACAAAGCCATCTAATGAGCGCAAAAGAAAAAGAAATAACTGCCTACCATGAAGCTGGTCATGCACTACTTGCGTCTTTATTGCCATATGCAGACCCTGTACATAAAGTTTCTATAGTGTCACGTGGTCGTGCTGGTGGGTATACATTGAAACTACCTTTAGAAGAAAAGAAGTTGCAATCTAAAAAAGAATTTTTAGACGACATTGTGGTTTCGTTAGGTGGTTATGTTGCTGAAGAAATAATATTAGACGATGTTACAACTGGGCCTTCAAACGACCTTCAGGTTTCTACAAATTTGGCACGTGCCATGGTAACTAGGTTTGGTATGTCAGATGTTGTTGGACCTATTGCACTAGAGTCTGCTAATGGTAAGGTTATGTTTGGTGCTGGTGTTAATGGCGAAGAATATTCACAAAACATGGCTTCTGTTATAGATAACGAAATATCTAGAATAATGAACGAATCTTTATTAAAGGCGCGTGACTTATTAAAAACAAATCGTAAAATATTAGACGCAATTGCTAAAAAACTTATTGAAGTAGAAAACCTTGAACAATCAGAATATGAAAAAATTATTACCGAACACGGTATAGTTTTAAAGAAGATATAGGGTATATCCTTTTCGGTTTATTTCTTAGTTTACAACGCTCTTGCTTGGCCTATTGCGTATAATTCAGATTCTGCTTTGTCCAGCATTTCATGGTGCATATTCATGCCTTCGTCGGCAAGTAACATTAAGCCTTCGTGGGCCATGGCTTCGCCTGCGCCTTTAACTATTGCAAAATGCACAACTGCTGCACCTTCAAAGAAGCCAGACCATTCCATAAGTTCAACAGCATCGTCCCAGCGGTCAGCTACATACATGTCGCGCATTTCGCGTAACTTTGTGCCAGTTTTTTCTGACTTCATTAGTACTGTGTCTAGCACACCGTTGTCTTCGGCCATTTTTTTAATGGCTTCAGCATGGACAACACATTTACCTATATAGTCTACAGCAACTTCGTTGCCTAGTTGTTCTGCCAATGCAGTTTGACCTAGTTTAAACGTGTCAGCACCGACTTCGCAAAAAGCCAGTATTTCGCCTAGTTTTTTTGCAGTAAATTCATTTATTGGGTTCATGGGTATAGTATACCAAGCTGTATAGGTTGTAGTAAAGTCAAAATGTTTATGTAAAATATTTGACATGTTATAATAATTTTATGAATAAAAAGTTTTTAAAAGGCCTTAGTTTTGTTGAAGTTTTGATTGTTGTTGCTCTTATTGCACTGCTTGTGGGTATAGTTGTATCTAAGGTTGGTGCTGTTAGGCAAAAAGCAGCTAATACTAAAATTTCAGCAACATTGGATGAAGTTCGTGTTGCTGCCAGAATGTATTATGACGAAAACAGAAATTACGGTGTTAAAACAAAGTCATGTTCTACTGGTATGTTTGCCGATGTGTCTTCGGGTATGTCTAAACTAGTTGGTGTAAGTGCAAACTTCCAAAATGGTTACCCACCTGTGTGTGGATATAACGACAGTAGTGCGGGTGGCTTAACTGTTGGTTGGGCTGTTCATGCTTATTTAAACCAAGTCGACAGTACAGTTACAAACATGTCGTATTGTGTAGACTCGACAGGGTATTCTGGTTTGTTATTAACTTCACATGTTGCCCCAGCCTTGTCTAAATGTGTTGTTAGTGCGGCAACTACTGTGCCATAGTATTTTTATCTTAGAAAATTGCATTTTTATTTAATTTTGTTATAGTAACAATGCCAACACACCCGCCCTTAGCTCCCCGCCTGCAAAAGCTATGCTTTAGCATTGCGGGCAGGAGTTGATTAGGGTAAAATTGGAATATGTTCTATACTTATGTATTAAAAAGCTTGAAAGATCATAATTTATATATTGGTTTTTCTAGTGATTTAAAAAGAAGGTTTAATGAACATAATAAGGGTTTAGTGGGTATAACCAAAAAT
>JBPCTC010000062.1:0-8669 GCA_051006535.1 Minisyncoccia bacterium | reverse complement strand
CTTCAAATGTGTATTGGTTCTTGTCTGCCATAGCAGTTGTTTTTTCAGTAACCAAAACTTTACCAAGCAATGATGGAGCTTTCTTTTCTGCCACCACTTTTTCTTTAGTTGTTGTTTTTTTAGTAGCCATATAATTATGTTCGCTTACTCTCTAGAAATGCGAATGCATTTGTAGGATCTACAATAATAAGATATTTCTTCTGCAAAACATCAACCACACTAATGTCTTTAAGTTGGTCAACTAATAGTTGAGGAAGGTTTTTAAAACTCTTTTCAACTGTAGTATCGCGGCCTGGAAGTACCATAAGTGCTGTATTTTTTCTTTTCGTTGCAAGCCTGTCTTTACCTGTTGCTGTTGCTAGTCCTGATAGAACTGTAAAAGCATCTTTGGTTTTAATAGACTTCATATCTAGTGGGTTAACAAATATTATTTCCCCATCTTTGAACTTACGAGAAAGTACTGTAAATAATGCTTTTGTTTTCATCTTACGATTAATCTTTTGAGAATAATCTTTAGCTGAAAGTGGTCCGTGTGTTACACCACCGTGGCGCCATATTGGCGAACGAGATGAACCGTGACGAGAACGTCCTGTACCTTTTTGCTTCCAAGGTTTTTTACCTCCACCACTAACTTCACTTCGGTCTTTGGTGTCGGCAACTGTTGGTCGCGCATTGGCCATCATAGCTACAGAAACTTGGTGTACCAAGTCACTGTTCCATGGAAGTCCAAATATTGATTCAGGTACTTTTAGACTTGCGCCTTTATCTGCACCTGCTGTGTATAATGTTGCTTCCATATAATTTAACCTATGATTTCTAGTAGTGTTCCTCGTCGACCTGGTATTGCACCCTTTATATACATTTCGTTTGTAGTTGTGTCTATATGTAGAACTTGTAGGTTTTTAACCGTAATACGATCTGTACCCATACGTCCGCCCATGCGCATACCTTTTGGTACACGTGTACGCAAACCTCCACCAATAGAACCGTGTTCACGTTCAGAGTGTTTCTGGCCGTGTGAACGACGTCCACCACCGAATCCATGGCGCTTAACAACACCTTGGAAACCTTTACCCTTAGATATACCAGACACAGCAACCTTTTGACCAAGGTCAAATAGTGTTGGGTCGATAACATCACCGATTGCAAATGTTGGATCTGCTTCTAAACGAAATTCTCGAATAACTTTGTATGGTTCTTTTGAGTGTCCAAGTTCCGCTTTAGTACGTAACGCTGCGCGTGATGTACCGAAACCAACCTGAACTGCAGAGTAACCGTCCTCTGCTACTGTCTTTAATGCAGTAACGACAACTGATGATAATGACACCACAGTAGCCGGAAAAACATGGCCATTTTCCGCAAAGAATTGGGTCATGTTTTGTTTTGTTCCTAGTAAAAATTTCATATATTAGAGGTACCGAGCATACCACAGGGTGTAATGCTCAAGCACAAAGTAAAAGTATAAAGTTGAAAGAAATACAAATGCATTTACTTTAAAACTTTATAATTTTTTACTTTATAACTCGGCATCACACTCCGTGTGATGATGGTACATAATTAGTTCTGATAATCTGGTCGAATCTGTAAAAGAACCGATTAAAGCATTTTTATATCAACATCAACACCGTGAGGAAGATTAATTGAACTAAGCGCATCCATAGTTGCCTTGGTTGGGTTTAGTATTTCAATCATTCGCTTGTGAGTACGCATTTCGAACTGTTCACGTGAATTTTTATAAATAAACGGAGAACGGTTAACTGTGTACTTTTTGATTTCAGTCGGTAATGGTACCGGACCAACAACGATTGCATCGTTTCGTAGCGCTGTATCGATGATGGTTTTTACTGAGGTGTCGAGTATTTTACTTTCATATGCGCGTACGCGAATACGAAGCTTTGCTTCACCTTCTTTAGTTTTTGTAGCTTTTGTTGACATAAATGAGCTGATGATTATTTTTATTTAATAATCTTTGTAATAACACCTGCGCCAACTGTTTTACCACCTTCACGGATAGCAAAGTGCATTTGGTCTTCTAGCGCTACTGGAGTAACAAGCTTAACTGAAAGTTTTGCTGTATCACCAGGCATAACCATTTCGGTTCCTGCTGCAAGTTCTACGTCTCCGGTAACGTCTGTTGTACGGATGTAGAATTGTGGCTTGTAACCTTTAAAGAATGGAGTGTGTCGTCCACCTTCTTCTTTCTTAAGAACGTAAACTTCACATTCAAATTCAGAGTGAGGAGTAACAGTACCAGTTTTAGCTAGAACTTGTCCACGAGCAATGTCTTCTTTTTTAATACCGCGTAGTAGTATACCTGCGTTGTCGCCTGCTTGTCCTTCGTTTAGAGACTTGTTAAACATTTCGATACCTGTAACTGTTGTTTTAACAGTTTCTTTGATACCAACTATTTCAACTTCATCACCAACTTTAACAATACCACGTTCTATTTTACCAGTAACAACTGTTCCACGTCCTTCGATAGAGAAAACGTCTTCGATAGGCATAAGGAATGGTTTTTGTAGATCACGTTCTGGAAGTGGGATGTAAGTATCTAGTGCATTTGCTAATTCGATAACTTTTTGTGCCCATTCGTCAGAATTGTCTTTAGATTCAAGAGCTTTCAAACCTGAACCACGGATAACTGGTGTGTTTGCACCGTCAAAACCGTTCTTTGTAAGGATTTCACGTATTTCTTCTTCAACAAGGTCAATCATGTCTTTATCGTCGACCATGTCGCATTTGTTTAGGAATACGATTATCTTTGGAACACCAACTTGTTTTGCAAGAAGTATGTGTTCACGTGTCTGAGGCATTGCACCATCAGTTGCAGCAACTACTATTACTGCACCGTCCATTTGAGCTGCACCAGTAATCATGTTTTTGATGTAGTCAGCGTGCCCAGGAGCATCGATGTGTGCATAGTGACGTGTTGGAGTCCAATACTCACTGTGTGATAGAGATATAGTAATACCACGAGCTTTTTCTTCAGGTGCCTTATCGATATCATCAACACCTTTTGTAACTGCACCATAACCGTCACCTTGACGAGAAAGTACTGTTAGTATAGCTGCGGTTAATGTTGTTTTGCCGTGATCAACGTGGCCAATTGTACCAACGTTAATATGAGGCTTACTTCGGTCAAATATTTCTGCTGCCATATATATTTTTAGTGGTCCCGACCTTTCGGAGGGACATAAATTACTCTAATAAACACGCTTTGCGCGATATATCGATACTATCAGATTTTTACAATATGTCAAATAAAACACCCTATATACATAAGGTGTTTTATTTATTTGGGTCAATATACCTAGTCGGGTCAATATTGTCTTTAGACATAACAATATTTGAGTCATTACTACTTAACAATTTACCAATAAGTTTCAGTTTTTTTATAACGTGGTGACCCCACAAATAATGCACAATGTATGAAAATACCAATATTAACAATATAATAGCCAGTATGTTTGTAGTATTCAGTGTAAGCCATTTAGTTATATGTCCTGGAATATTTAAAGACACTTGTGTGTCAACACTATTACCTGCCACATCATAAGCTCTGACTATAACAGTAGACCCTACAACAGAAACAGGAGGTACTTGGTATGGGCTTTCTGATCTAGTAAATATCGGTGACGAAGTAGCTGATTGAGATTTATCTATAACACCTACTTCATAGTGGTCTATTCCAGACAAAGAGTCAGTTGTAAAGAAAGATATTAATGCTCGATTCATAGAGTCACTAGTTATATAGTCTACTTTTGGTGTAAACAAAGCAGGTGGTGTTGTGTCTATACGTATAATATAGTTTGTTGTAGTACCCCATGCATTACCATCTTTAAGTGCTTTTATATGAAAGTACCACAAACCGTCTTTTAGATCCTGATAAGCCTTTGTAGATTCTGTTGTTAGATTTTTGTTATCTGGAATTGTATTAGGTTTATCATCTAAAACATAACTGAAACCTATTATACCAGGGTCTTTGTTCCATGCTAATACAGGACTATTGTTGTTATACCAATGGTCTTGAAATGGGTGGGTGTCAGAATATATAGTTAAACCACCAGGTGGTTTAGGAAGTATGGTATAGACGGCTCTGTTATATGACAACAAAGTTGGAGTACCAACGCCATCATTAGCCAGAACACTTGTTGTGTATTGTATACGAACTTCTGTTGTTCCTACAGATTTAGCTAAAAATGTTACAGACAAAACTAAACTAGACTCAGAAACTATACCGCCTGGTATACTACCCGCTATACTTGCAATACCTTTTACATTGTCATATGTAGGTGGTTGTATCCACAAACCTATTATAGATTTACCAGTAGAAGGTTTTACGATGCTTAGTTTTGTAGGGTCAAACTTTAGATTTAATTCTATTGTGTTTATACTACGGCCTTTTGTGTTTATAAGTATAGGAACTTCAAATACAGAACCCTCTGTAAAACTTGCTTGTTGTGGAGTTATAGATATTTCTGATCTTGCAACTAAACTTGAAGCATCAACATTTAAAATTTGCTCAGCAAAAACAACAGTAAAACTGCATACATATGTACACAACATTATTACTGCTATAATTTTTTTGAACAAGTTAGACATATACTAAACACCCGAATTTTTAATATCATCGACTATTGTACGTTCAGCCGCGCTTATATCTTTTTTAAATTGATTAACAAAACTACGCTCATCTTCTGTCAAAGGTTTTCTGTCTCTAACTTTTTTAAATATTTTTACTTCTTCATCTATATCTTCTTGTAGTATATCAAAACTTTTATCAACTAAAGTTTTAGTCACTGAAAGTCTTTTACGCATACGTGTTTTGAAATGAAGTATCTTATACCAACCATACACAGTTATAGCTATCAAAAGAGCCAAGAGTCCAGCTATAGGTATAACCAAAGAAAGAGTATCCATTATTCTACCCGCTACAGGTTTTATACCTTCTGAAACTGAAATCTTTATGGGTGTAGTTGTTTCACTTTCTATACCGCCTACTGACCTGGAACTAGCAGATATCATGTAAATACCCTTTTTAGCTCTGTTTTCTGAAACATATGTAAACAAACCTTTTTCATTTGACTTTACCGTTACAGATTCATGAACACCAGAAACTCCATTTTCTAAAATGGCATCTGAAGTAATAATTACAAATGTAGACGGATCAGCGGTACCTTTTACAACAATATATTCGTTTTCAACAACATCGTTACTATAATCTGTAAAAACAGGTGTTGCTATACCCGTATTTGAAAAAGAAATACTTTTAGACAAAACATTTCCGTCTAATGTGTCTATAGAAACTTTTATAGAATGTATACCCCTAGTTAGAGGTACGGTTTCAAATATATGACTTCCAGAATCATTCCAAACATAAGGGTTGTTATCTAAAACTATCTGGTACAAAGCGCCCGGCTTAGTGTTTATACTTGTTATTAAAAACCTTGATCTAGGGTCTAATTCGTCCTTCTTTTTTATTTCTTCTATTTGTAAACTAGGTGTAGTGTTTTCTACTATAGGTAAAACCGGTGCGTCGTTTACTGTTTGTGTAGGTTTTTCTTTTAGGTCAGATATATTAAACCGTGATTCACCTGTTACACCTAATATCTGGGTACCCTGCCCGTCATTAGCTAAAACAGATGCATCGTTAAATTTTATAGTTGCAACACCAGCAGATTTAGCTTTAAAAAACAAAGTTAAAACGGTACCATTACCCCCCTTGTATCCATTTAAAACAACACCTTCAAAATTAGCAGTTCCATTGCTGTTTGAATATGTTGGTTCTACAGGCCACAGACTAACTAACGAGTCTGATTTAGAAATAGAATTCAAAGTAAGCAGATCTTTTGAAAAAGAAACTACTCCCGATATAGCATTTGCTGACTGATCTGTACTAGAAAGCACAACACGAACTTTTATATTGTCGCCAACAGTAACAGAACCAAAAGTCGGAACTATATCTAGTTTGGCAGCAAATACAAAAGTATTAGAAAAACCAAAAAACAAAAATACTAAAGACAAAGTGCGTATAAATATTTTTTTATATAAATAAGAAAAACTTTTTGTGCGTTGCATACGTATAGTATACAGCATAACAAAATAAATATCGAGAATATTTTAATGTTTTTGTGTGTATATTATTTTTTTATAAAAATATAAACTCAAAATAACAACAACAAACAAGAATACGAATATTAATACATAAAACAGTGGAGAAACAATGCTACTTTTAATATAGTTACCATTAGCATCGTATGCTTTTACAGCAATATAATAAAAAGGACTTTGTTGTTGCAACATATAAGGGCTTTCTGAAACCACGCAACTCCTAAAAAGTTCACAAACACTGTAGTGGTCTATACCAGTACCTTTGTCTTGTGTACTAAAAGCTATCGCATATGCATTGTCAAACAAAGACGAATTTCTAAACCTTATTATTTCAAATGGTTCTGGTTTTGTTTTATCTATTTTTTCAGAGACAGAAACATTTTGAGAATTTTTTTCTACTATTACACTAGTTTTTAGTGTAATAGATTTGTCTTCCGTACCCTGGCTATCATTTATAAAAAGATGCACATTATTAAAAGCAACATCATAACTGCCTGTATTTAAAGCTTTGAAAACCACACTAAAAACTTCTGCATTATTAACAGACACACCACCAGGAACAATACCAGAAAAATGAATAAATCCGTCTTTTGTAACGGCTGGTTTTTCAATCCAAAAACTAATGAATGAACCTCCGATTAGAACTTTTTGAAATTCTAAATTTTTATTATCAAAAACAAAGTCACCCTCTATTGTGTTTATAGACTTACCTTCTGTATCTAAGACTACTTTAGTGGTAAAAAAACTATTAACAGAAGCTGTTTTTACATTATTTTCTAAACCAAGAGTAGATGCATTAGCAAAACTGCTCCAAAAAGTAGCAACTAAAACAAGTATTCTAAATAGTGTTTTTTTATAATGTTTGTTCATTTTGTCTTTTGATTGTGTTTTTTAAATATACAAGAGTTAGAATTTATACTAACCTGTCCAATAATATGCCATTATAGAAAAGTCTACGAGGTTTATTTTACCGTCTCCGTTTAGCGTGTCTTTTTCAAACAAAATAGCTTGTGCACTTAGGGTTGTCTTTTTGTACCAAAAAGCTGCTATAGAAAAATCTATAAGGTTAACTTTACAATCGTTATTAACATCGCCTTTTTGTGGACATTTTTTTTCTTTAGATGTTTTAACATTACTATCACCGACTATAAAATTGTAACCATTACTATACGAACTTATTTCATTTTCAAATGCTACTTTAGATTTAGCATTGTGCGAACCAATTTCCAAAGGTGACGTATCTAAAACTTGTAAATATACACCGTTTTTGTCGCTATTTGCTTTTTTAAATATTTCTTGGTTTGAATGTATTGCAATAGTAACTTCCGAATTAGGTACCGACTGACCAAACAAAGTCAGATTATCGCCCTGTTTTACCTGAGATTTATCACCAGATATGGTTGGCGCTACAAATATACCCCCTACGTTCACAGTAACACCATCTGTTACAACAATAGGAAATGTTTGCAAAGGACTTCTTATGTCGTCTTTATCCGTAGAATAAACACTAAACATATACGAACCAGCAGAAAGGTTGTTTAATTCAATATTAAAATTAGCATCACTTCCAGAAAACGTTGTTGCAACAATTTGTGCGTCTTTTAACAAAGTAACACTACTGTTTGGATACGCTCGGCCATAAAAAGTAACTTTGGTTTGACCTGTGTTTCCACCACCAGCACCGCCGCCTCCTCCGCCGCCGCCTCCTCCGCCTCCACCGCCATTGTTAGATGAAACAGGCGTAGCAGAAACAGTAGCAGATTCACTTAGAAAAACCCCGGCTGCGTATGAACGTATTTTAAAATAATAAACAGTATTGTTTGTTAAACCTGTTCTTGTAGAAGAAAGCACGTTTCCTACATCTGTATATGTATAAGTTCCATTACTTGTTGTACTAACACCAACAGAGTAACTTGTTATATTTGCAAATATACCAGTAGAAGACGTCCATGTTAGAGATACTTGTGCATTGCCAGCGGTAGCGGTTACTACAGGTGAAGTTGCTGTAGGAAAATACAAAAAACCAGCATTTTGTGAATAATTTGTACTAGTACTTTGACCCTGAACCAACTGACCTGTTGCAGAAAGATACTGAAAACTAGCAGAAGAAGACTGACCCCCTTCTATAATAGTATTTATTGGGTTTTCTAATTCAAAACTAGTACTAGTAAAGTTAGCTTTCGCTAAAGAAAAAAAAGAAAACAAAAAAATAGCCAACAATATTGTTTTTCTTAAAAAACCACTTATGTTAGCTATTTTTTTATATTTCGAATCAGAAATATTCATTGGTACACATATTGTATCAAATAAATATTTATGTATCAATTATTGAGTCTTTGTCGTTGTTTTAGTTGTTGTATCTGTTTTTGTATTTGTAGTTGTTGTAGGAGTTGTGGTTTTTGTACTTGAACCTATGTTTAGAGGTGCTACATCTAGAATCTTATTCATAGTTGTACTATACAAGAAAGCCTTTTTAGCTTGTGCATATATTAAAACTTTGTCACCTTTTACTGCTTTAGCAAAGAAAGGTTGGTCTTTTAAAGCTTCAGGGTCAGAAA
>JBPCTC010000061.1:0-19068 GCA_051006535.1 Minisyncoccia bacterium | reverse complement strand
CAAGATATCAACGGATTTCACCCCTACACCTTGAGTTCCGCACACCCCTCTCATTCTCTAGCTATAACGTTTCCTTCGCGGTTCTTGGGTTAGGCCCAAGGATTTAACGAAAGACTATTATAACCACCTACGTACCCTTTACGCCCAATAATTCCGGATAACGCTCGAGGCCTCTGTATTACCGCTCCTGCTGGCACGAGATTAGGAGCCCCTTATTCATGAGGTACAGTCAATAAACTTCTTCCCTCATAAAAGATCTTTACACGACGAATCGCTTCATCAATCACGCGGCGTCGCTCCATCAGACTTTCGTCCATTGTGGAATGTTCTTGACTGCAGCCACCCGTAGGTGTATGGGCCGTGTCTCAGTCCCATCGGTGGGGGTCAGGCTCTCACCTCCCCTAGGCGTCATAGCCTTGGTAGTCCATTACACTACCAACTAGCTGATACCTGACAGGCTGTTCCCTAAGCGATAAATCTTTACTCCGGAGAGACTATCGCGTGTTAGCACACCTTTCGGTGCGTTATTCGCGACTTAGGGGTACATTCCTATCTATTACTACCTCGTTCGCCACTAACCAGCGCTGTACATCAAAATATCGCTTCGTTTTGTATTGCTACTCCACGTTACTTTATCGATCAGTACAGCAAGGTTCGTTCGACTTGCATGCCTTATCCACGCCGCCAGCGTTCATCCTGAGCTAGGATCAAACTCTTCTTAAAAACATACATTACTGTATGTAGCCAAGAACGAAACAAAAGAAAATTAGTATCCTCTTTTATATTGTGAGTTCCCTGTCCTGCTCATTTTTTGAAATTATTTGCTACTTACTTTTATAGTTATATACTTTGAGACTTGCATCCCCTATATGAAGTTATAAAGTCGAAAAGTCGAAATTTATAAAGTCACATAAGGGGTTCTCATAATTCAATTTAATTGTCGATGTACCGCGCCCATACCCTTTGGTTTAAAATAGCAAATTGCAACATATAAATATGTTACTTTTTTACCCCCTTAAAACTGATATGAGCGATAAGAGCCATTATAGTCAGATCGAAATAAAAGTCAAGTGTTTAAAGCTTAGGTCAAATATGGGGATAATGGGGAAACAAAAAGGTGTTTCAGGTACTATCTAAAACTTTATTTCTTCCCTCTCCATTCGTCGATGTCTTTATGGTTACCATTTAGCAAAACGTTTGGAACTTTATATTTCTTTACCCCAGCTAGAACTTTAGCAGAGTTAGATTGTGGCCAAACAATTACTTCAGGGCGAGTATAAACTTCGGCACTTGCCACGCGTTCTTCTTCACGTGAATCAAAGTTACCCAGCACGCCCGGCACTTGGCGGGCCATACAGTCTACTAGTACCATGGCTGGTATTTCGCCGCCAGTTAAAACATAGTCACCTATAGACAGCTCGTCGACAATATTTTTACCATATTCTTTGCGTAATATTTCAAACGCACGAGCGTCGATACCTTCATAACGACCACAAACCAAAATAAGGTCGGTATAGTTAGCTACAGTTTTTTTTGCATATTCGGTGGTAAATTTTTCTGCGCTTGGTACAAAGTTTATAATTTTGAAACCCCCCAACCCCCTTATCAAGGGGCTTTTAGCATCATTTTGTTTTTTCCCCTCACTTGATAAGGAGAGAGCTAGGGTGGGGTTTGTTTTTTTAAATTTTTGAATTTTTTTAATAATACTTGCTACTGCCTTTACCACCGGTTCAGCCATCATAACCATACCAGGACCACCACCATACGGCCTGTCGTCTACAACGCGTGACACGTTTCCGTCAGGCCAGACTTTTTTATATTTACCACTAACAAACATCCGCGGGTTTACAAAACTCACTTTGATCTTTTTTTCTTTTTTTGCCCGGGCAACTATAGATTCGCCCAAATACGATACAAACATGTCAGGAAAAATGGTTACAATATGAAAATGTAATGGTTTTTGTTTCATCCTTTTATACTACTATAACTGCACAAATACGCAAAAACAAACCACCTCTATCGAAGGTGGTTTGTTTTTGCGTATTTATTAAAGGTCTGCCTTTAGGTCTGCTATTGCTTCGTCTACAGACTTTGATGCGCCACCTACAGAACCTGCTGGTTCGTTTATTATAAGGTTAACGCGAGCGTTTGTTTTCATACCGATAACACGTAGTAATGTACGGATAGCCTTGGCAGTGTTACCTTGGCGACCGATTATTTTACCCATATCAACCGGGTTAACAGTAAGGGTTATTAATACACCCATTTCGTCGACAGTGCGGTCTATTTGCACATCAGCGGGGTTGTCTACTAAAGACTTTACTACATATTCTAAGAACTTTGTGTCGTCGTTTTGCATAGTATTGCGGTAATATTTATTAATTCAAGCGCTTGACTATACGCCTGCTACTAATGATTATACTATATTATAAAATAAAAAACAAAATAGCTTCTGTCGAAAAGCTACCTATAGTTTTCTGCTGAAAATTTAGTCGACTCGCCCAGTCGGCTTGCGTCAGGTATTTCTCCAGAACTATTTTATTTTTTATTAAACATCATAAATAAAAACAATCACTATTGTTGTGATTATTTTTATTTTTTTATTTCTTTATATCTTTACGAGCTACTGTTTTAGATTTTTTAGGCAAAACATTTTTCTTTTTAGCGTCGATTATTTTTTGTTTTACCAAAAAGTTGTGAACAGTTTCACTTGTAGATGCACCAACTGAAATCCAGTGTTTGATACGGTCTGATTTGAATGTAACTTCGTTTGATTTAGGTACGTATGAACCAAGTATTTCCTTAAATTTGCCACTTTGTGGGCCGTTTTTAGAATCGGTCAAAACCACGCGGTAAGCGGGGTCGTTTTTACGTCCTGTTCTTTGTAGTCGGATGGTTAACATCTGTGCCCCTGATAATAGCAAAAACAAACCAATTCGTCAAATACATTAAATATGCTATAGTTCATACTATATATGAATGAAGAAACACATTTCTACGAAGGTACACTAAACATAAGCCCTAAAGGTGTAGGGTATGTTAAAACCACCGAACTTGAAGAAAGTATCGAAGTACAGAACGAACACTTAGCCACTGGTCTACACGGCGACCGTGTTTTAGCTTTTGTTACAGGAAAAAACGAATACGGCAACCCTGTCGGAGAAATAAAACAAATATTAAATCGCGCTAAAGTTGGTTTTGCAGGAACATATTTAGAATCAAACCCAACAACCGATGGAGAAAAGAAATTTTTCTATGTACGCCCTAGCGACCCTAAAATGTTACTAGATATTATAGTACCAACAGACCACAACATGAATGCAAGTGTTGGCCAAAAAGTTTTTGTTGTTATAGACAACTGGACAACACAATCAGAACCACCACGTGGTACTATAACCCACATACTTGGTGCCCCAATGGAAAACAATGCAGAAATGTTAGGCATAGCATTGGAAAAAGGTTTTGACAGGCATTTCCCTGTTGATGTCGATGCCGAGGCAAATGCTTTAGAAAACATTCCAGTAACAGATGCAGAAATAGCAACACGTCGCGACATGCGTGGTGTAACAACTTTTACTATCGACCCAGCCGATGCGAAGGATTTTGACGATGCACTTTCTTTCCAAACATTACCAAATGGCAATATTGAACTTGGTGTACATATTGCCGACGTATCGCACTATGTGCGCCCTGGTACAAAACTAGACGATGAAGCTAAAAAACGTAGCACATCAGTATACCTGGTAGACCGCACTATACCCATGTTACCCGAAGCCCTTTCTAATGACCTGTGTTCGTTAAACCCAAACACAGACAAACTAACAATGAGTGCAGTTTTTGAACTAGATATTAACGGCAATATTAAAAACGAATGGTTTGGTAAAACAATAATACACTCAGACAAACGTTTTACATACGAAGAAGCTCAGTCCATACTAGACGCTGGTACTGGTATATACCACGACGAACTTAAAACTATGAACGACATTGCTAAACAACTTACAAATGCACGCATGGAAGCTGGGGCGCTGTCGCTAGACCAAGACGAAGTTAAATTTAAATTAGATGACAACGGTGTACCTATAGCGGTATATAGAAAAGTTCGTGGCGACACAAACCGCCTTATCGAAGAATACATGTTGATGGCAAACAGACGTGTTGCTGAATTTATAGCTAAAAAAAGCGAAGTAAAAGAAAACATTTTCGTTTACCGTGTACACGACGCACCAGAGCGTGGCAAAATGCAAGAACTGCACGACTTTTTAAAGAAAATAGGCTACCCATTAAAAATGGTGGACGGATATATACCACCACGTGAACTAAACAAACTCCTAGAAAAACTTGAAGGTAAAGACGAGAAAAATACCATACACACAGCTATTATACGCTCTATGGCCAAAGCTGTGTATTCGACAAACAACATTGGACACTACGGGTTAGCATTTGAATTCTACACACATTTTACTTCACCTATACGTCGCTACCCAGACACATTGGTACACAGACTACTGTTTAAATACCTACAAGGCGAAAGTGTTCCAGAAAAAGAATGGCACGAATACCGCGAACAATGCGACTATTCTTCTAAGCGCGAAAAAGAAGCCGCCGACGCAGAACGTGCATCGATAAAATACAAACAAGTCGAATACATGACATACCACGTTGGCCAAATTTTCAATGGTGTAGTAACTGGTGTTGGACGTAACGGTGCCTTTGTCGAAGACATAGAAACAAAATGCGAAGGCATGGTACGGCTTAAAGACCTAGGCAACGACTTTTTCAGATTCGATGAAAAAGAAAACACAATCGTTGGAGACAAAACTAAAAAAGTTTACAAACTAGGTGACCATGTACAAATAAAAGTTGCTAATGCTGACTTGGTTAAAAAAATAATCGACTATGTCATTGCATAAAGGCGAAATACACATAGGCATATTAATAGCCGCACTAGTTGCGGCTATTGTTGGTACTATGTTTATATACACAAACATAGTTGCATCAAACCAAGACACAAATATTTTTACAGAAATAACTAAACCAATAACAAATATAAAAAAATCTACACCTGACACAGAACCAACAACAAAAGGTTTGTTAATGTTTCGTGGCAACCCAACACGTAGTTACTACGGCACTGGCCCCCTATCCACAAACCCAGAAATTTTATTTACATACCCACAGAAACCTATGTGTATGAATTCGACAGTACGCAACATAACACATATATGGTGCGGTAGTGGCTGGACAGGCCAACCTGTAGTTTGGGAAAACCCTAAAACTGGTAGAACAGAAATAATTTTTGGTGCATACGATGGTGCTGTACATTTTGTCGATGCTGATACAGGTACAGATGTACGTCCAAAGTTCCAAACTGGCGACATTATAAAAGGTTCAGTATCACTCGACCCAGACGGTTATCCACTAATATATTTTGGTTCACGCGATAACAATATACGTGTCGTGGCGCTAGACCGCGACGTACCCACAGAAATATGGCATATCAATGCCGACCATGACCGTGGTCTATGGAACAACGACTGGGACGGAAACCCGATTATTGAAAAAGATATTATGTACGAAGGTGGTGAAAACGGGTATTTTTATATTGTTAAATTAAATCGTAGTTACGACATCGATGGTAAAGTTAGTGTCGATCCAAAATTTTTATTTACCATGCCAAGTTATAACGAAACATTGTTAAAAAATATTGGTGACACCGATGTAAGCATAGAAAATTCACCTGCAAAATTCGGTGACAGAGTTTACTTTGCAAATTCTGGTGGTCGCATCATAGGACTTGATGTGTCGAATGTATTAGATGGTGTTGCACCAATTGTTTTTGACTACTGGACCGGTGACGATACAGATGCATCTGTAGTTGTAGACGACAAAGGTATGTTATACGTGTCTAGCGAAGACGAACGTACAAACACAGCATCAGTTGAACAGAAGAAAATAAACGGCCAACTAATGAAGCTAGACCCTACTAACCCAACTAACCCACTGGTTTGGTCTGTCCAAGTTCCACGTGAACACGGCATGGGTGGTGGTATATGGGCCACACCAGCTATAGACGACAAATATGTCTACGACGTTCCCAACCCCGGCGACTTAATAATAATCGACAAACTAACTGGCGAAGTTATAAATAAAAAATACCTTGGTGGGCCATTGTGGTCTTCGCTAAACTTAATAGACGGGCAACTTGTTATAACAACATGTAAGGGTAACGTTATTGCCTACAATATATCTGATATTAAAAATCTGTCTGAAATTTGGAATGTACAAATACCTTCTATATCGTGCATAGAATCTACACCAGCAATATATAAAGGCAATATGTACTTTGGAGCAAGAGATGGATTTTTTTACAAGTTTGGAGACAAAAAATAAAAAAACGCTTTCTAAATAAAGAAAGCGTTTCAAGATCGTGTTTCAGATCTTTATTTTGTCGGACCGGTAATAGTTGTGCTTTCGTGTGTTTCCACACTAGCACTACCTCCGGCACCTCCTGCTCCTCCATGGTTGTGTATAGTTACAGGATTTACTCCATTACTACTTCCATTCCGACCGATAAGAAAACCGATTACAACACAAAGCGCAGCAATTAATATTACAATAAATATCATATACGGACTTATATAATCATAATCTTTGGTCGGCACCGGCGCTGGCTGTGGATATTCAATAGTTACATTTACTGGCACCCGAACGTCCGGATTAGTAACCTTCACGACAGGGGCCGGCATGTAATTTTTCACTGTCACCGGTGGTTGATCATAAACAGGGGTGGAATTTGTATTTACAGATCCATCCGCTGTTTGTCCGAAAGCGGTGTTCACAAACAAAATAATAACGGCTGACACAACAGCCAAAATAGCAATAAATTTTTTCATGGGAAAGAATATATAGGGTTTGGTTTATTGTCCCTTTGGAAGTATTATATCATAGTTAAATTATTTGTCAAGTATTGCTAAAGCAAAATAAAAGCATTATTTTATAAGGTTTTTATTAGTGGTTTTAATAATTAACTATTGTTGACTTTTTATAATATATATAGTAGAATATAAAAAAAGATATTTAAAAATGAATCAATACCAAACCAAGACTTTAGAATCAGAAGAATCTATTGAACTTTATGACCATCAAATTCCTGTGCTTGAAAAACTTATGGAATTTATTGAGAATAATGCAAATATACCAAATACTTCTGGATTCGTAGTTTTGCCTGGTGGATCTGGTAAAACTATAATATTTTCTAGTTTTGTTAAAAAACTAAATGTTAGATCCATAATTGTATCCCCTACTCTGACTATTTTGGAACAAAATTTCAAAACTATGCAAAAGATGTCACCGGAAACAAAACTATCAGTTTATGGAGGTGAAGAAAAAAATCTTTCTGGTGATATTGTTTTTACTACTTATAAATCTTTGGTAAGTTTAATTAAAAAGGAACGAATCAAACATGATTTTTGTAAAGTTGTTATATTTGATGAAGGACATCGTTCTTTGTCTGAAGATAGATCAACTGTACTCAAAAAACTAAATGCGATCTGTATTGCTTTTACAGCAACAGATAAGTTTTCTGAACAAAAAAATGTAGAAAAAGTTTTCATTAATGAAATTTACCGAATGAGCTTAAAAGAAGCAATTGAGTCAAGTACACTTCTACCATTACGAGGGTTTATTGTTGAAACTAAAATAAATTTGAAAAAAGTTAAGCTTCAAAATAGAAACCAATTAAACGAAGCTTTAGCCGAAAAATATTTAAATATTTTAGCAAGAAATAAAATTGCTCGTGATTACTACCTAGAAAAATTCAATGGTGTTCCATCTGTTTTTTTCTGTATTTCTGTTAACCATTCTATAAAAATGGCAGAGTACCTTAAATCTTCTGGTGTTAAAGCCGAAGTAATTCATTCAAAGATTCGTGGCGAAGAACGTCGAAAAATAATTAATGACTTCAATTCTGGCAAATTAGACGCATTATGTTCATGTGACATACTTACTGAAGGTTGGGATTCTGAACATGTGGTGGTTGAATTCAATCTACGCCCGACATATTCATGGGTTCTAGCAGAACAGAGAGCCTGCCGAGTTATTCGTCCGAGTGAAGGTAAAAAAGTTGGTATTATTATCGAATTCCAAGATATATGCAACAAACGCGACCAACCAATATTTGTGCATCATTTATTTGGAATTAGATACTACCAACAAGGTGGTTATGTATGTGCCCCGAACAAAAATATTAAATCTGAAAAAGAAAGACTTGACTTAGATTTACCGATTGATGTTCTAGACGGACTTACCGTAAACAAAAACATAAAAGAAGTAGCTAGCTTAGGTTATAATTTTAATTATGATATAAGTTTAGAAAACAAATACCTTGTAAAGGAAATTCTTTTATCGAGAAATGATGTTGACTACCGGACACTAAGTAAATCTGCTTTTTTAAATCTTGAATTCTCTCATATTACTTACCACGGAAATGGAAGAGGTTTACTAAAAAAGTTTTGGGGTATTTTATGGCAAGAACGTAAGGAGGATTATGAGATGTTTATTCAAGAATATTTAGGAGAATACTTATTTAATGAATTACCTGAAAATGAACATGTTTATCTAAATAAAATAGATAACTTTGACATTGAAGATGCAGTTGATGAAGATGTAATGATCGATAAAAATTTAATTATTGAATCTTTAAAAATTGATATTAACAGATGTCTAAATTTTTTTTCAGATAGAGAAAAGTTAATAATACAACTATTCTTTGGCTTAGATGGAAATAAAGCTCATGACTTAGATGAAATTGCAGAAAAAGTTAACCTAACAAAAGAACGTGTAAGACAAGTAAAGGGAATTGTTTTAATTAAACTTCTTCGTAGAGGTCATTTTCAAAAAATATTGACAAAATACACAGAATATATTGTTTATGGCACGAGTGGAATGCTTGATA
This sequence comes from Minisyncoccia bacterium, assembly GCA_051006535.1. Taxonomy (GTDB): domain Bacteria; phylum Patescibacteriota; class Minisyncoccia; order Phycocordibacterales; family UBA9973; genus MFUC01. Next base: position 10,112 of record JBPCTC010000061.1, on the reverse strand, counting down.
CCGAATGGAAAGAATACCAATTCAAATTAAAAAAAGAACTTGATTTAGACACTTCTATCTAGTGTAAATCCCGTATTAATACGGGATTTTTTTATTTAGCATATTGTTCTGCATCAGTAAATTTTACAGATAGTAGTCGTGAACCTCCGTCACCACCTACTGTTACACCATACAACACTTCCGCGCGCGACATAGTCTCGCGGTTATGGGTAACAACAATAAGTTGTGAGAATTTTGACAGACGTTCAAGCATGTCACCATAGCGTTTTGAATTTGCTTCGTCCAGTGCGGCATCTGTTTCGTCTAATACTAAAAATGGTGGTGGGTTTACCTGCGACATTGCAAACAATAGTGCAATAGATGTTAACGAACGTTCCCCACCAGAGAGCATATGCAAGTCCTTTACTTTTTTATGTGGCAAAGACACGTTTATGTCTACACCGTGTTCTAAGTGGAATGCATGTTGATCTATGTCAGACAGCACCTCACCTTCATCTTCTTCGTCACGACGTTTATGTTCTGCAACAACAGACAAAAATGCATGTCCGCCACCAAACATTGTGGCAAAGAATTCTTGGAAAGCTTTGTTTATGTTTTCAATACCATTTTTAAATTCCCTATTCAAAGTTTCGCGCAAGTCTACAACAAGCAATGTTATGTTTTGTATACTATTTTCTAAGTCGGTTAGTTCGCGCGCTAAAAACGCTTCACGTTGTTGAATGTCTTCATATTCTTTGACAACATCGGCACCACCACCAGCACCCATGTCTTCTAGGCGTATCTTTAGACGGTCGATTTTACGTTTCAAATCTACCAACATTTCAGGTTGTATAACTTCAAATGTTTCGTTTATATTACGCAATGCTTCGTAGCCTATTAGAGCTGTGGCTTCTTGTATTTCTGCAGTAAGTCTTTCTTTGCGGGCAATATGGGCTTCTTGACGTAAAGCTTTAATGCGCATATCAGCAACTAGGTCGCTACGGCGTTGTATTAGGGAAACATAGTCGGCTTGGTTATATGTAGTTTTACTATTTGTTTCTGCAAGTTGTTTTTTAAGTTCTTCTATTGTTGTTGTTAATGTAACAATCTGCGCATCTATGCTGTGTATTTCGTCAGAAATAATTTTAAGTTCGTTTTTAGTTTCTGTAATTTTGTTTTCGTTTTCTGCTACATCTACAGCTGGCGCACTACTGTCCTTAGCTAAAAAGTAATGTATATTTTCACGGATACGATTAATGGTTTCGCGTATATGGGCAATGTCTTCGTTGTGTAGTACACTTTGCAACATTGTGTCTATAGAATCTAGTTCGGCCTTAACTGCATCATAAGAAACATTTTTTATGTTTTTTACTTCTGGTGCCGGTTTTTCTAGTATGTCTAACATACCTTCTAAACGACCATGTGCACGAGTAAGTTCGTCACGTTTTGTACGGAACTGTTTTATTTCCATCTCGTAACCATGTATTGCATTTTGTTCTGCATTGTCAGTCTGTGCAATTGTGTTTTGTTTGTTTTCTATTTCAGCTATAGCATGTTCAACTTGTGCTAGGTTGTTTTGGTGTGTATTGTTTTCTGTATCTATATCGTTTTTTTCAGTGTTTATATAATGTTGTTCGTTTTGTATATATTTTCTATATAAACCACCAAGTTCAACACGTGCTTCTTCTGCTTTTTGTATTTTTTCAACTTGTTTTTTTAAGAATTGCACATGTGGTGCTAGTTCGCGTCTTAGTGAAGAAACTTCTTTCATATTTGCGCGAGTCTTCTCCAGCTTTCTTTCGCTTTCTCGTATGCGGTACTGGTACATACGCAAACCTAACGCGTCTTCTACCATACCACGACGGTCTTTGGTATTTGCAGAAAGTATACGGTCTGCCTCACCTTGCGATATTATATGGTGGCCTGAAGCACCAATGTGTACAGATGCTAGTAGTTCGTTAACATCTTTTAGGCGTACTTCAACACCATTTATTGTATATGTTGTTCCACCATCGCGGTATACTTCACGGCCAATGCGTACTTCGTCGTAATCTAACGACACACGTTTGTCGTCACTACTGGTAAACTGAAACTTTTTATCTGTATTATCAAAAACAACAGTTACTGAAGCACGTGAAAGTTGACCTAATTCTTTAGAGCCTTTAAATATCAAATCTGCACCAGTTTTAGAACGTAGTGACTTGTTCGACTGTTCACCTAAAACGAAACGAATAGCCTCAACAACGTTTGACTTACCAGAACCATTTGGCCCAACTATAGCCGTAACAGGTGTATTAAAAACAAGCGTGTGCGACTTCGCAAACGATTTAAACCCAGTAATTTCTATCGACTTTAGTTGCATGTGTGTATATTATAGCATTTTACTTAACACAGCGCATCAATAATTTATATTTAAAAAACAAGGTCTTGCCTTGTTTTTTAACTTTACGAACTTTATGACTTTCGACTTTATAGACTTTTGACTAATCGAGCCAACCTTTTGCTTCTATTGCAACACGGGCTGCAGCTTGTTCAGCTTCTTGTTTAGACTTACCTTTACCTGTACCAACAAGTTCCTTACCAAAGAAAACTCCAACAACAAAAGCCTTGTCATGGTCTGGACCAGACTCGCTCATAACAGTATACGAAGGTGTTACTGCGTGGTGTTCTTGAGCTTTTTCTTGTATCAAACTTTTAGCATCGCGCCATAGTTTTTGTTTAATAATAGTATCTAGTTTTGGTAACAAAGTTTTTATTACAAAATCTTTGGCTACATCATAACCTTGATCTATATAAACCGCACCTAAATATGCTTCGTATGTGTTTGCTAGTATGTATGTTCTGGCTTTACCAGTGTCTTTAGATTCGCCCTTAGACAACAGTAGGTATTCGTTCATACCTATTTCACTTGCTACTTCTGCGATGATAATGGCATTAACTAATGCACTGCGGTATGCAGTAAGTTCGCCTTCAGCTTTGTCAGGAAACAAACGAAACAAATGGTATGTTGTTATCAACTCTAAAACTGCATCACCTAGGAACTCTAGGCGTTCGTTGTGGCCAGTTTTTATTTCAGGGTTTTCGTTTATATATGACCTATGTGTAAAAGATTTTTCTAAAAGTCTTTTTTCATTAAAAACAATACCGGTTTTTTCTTCAAATTCTGTAAAATTTATTTTCGTCATACTATAAAATATGTTTTAGTTTATGCAGTAATAATACCAATGGCTTTTGTAATAAGAGGTATAACGTCTTCGTACATTTTTAAGTTTACAACCTCGTTAATAGGAAACCAACGTGCATCGTCTAACCCACCAGAAGTTTGTAATGTCAGTGGTTGGTATTCGGTACGTGCTAGGTATATAACAACAACTTTTTTGATCTTGCCTTTTTGTGGGTGTGAAGCAACGTATTCGTTTAAACCTAAACTTTCTTCGACTGATATTTCTATACCAAGTTCTTCTGAAACTTCACGTCGAACGCCTTCTTTTTCATCGTCAATGTCATCTATACCGCCTTTGGCCAATGTCCAGTAACCAAATACATCGTGTACCATAGCTATATATATAGCATCACCATCTTTGGTGTAGACAACTGCCCCACCCTTTTTTTCTACAGGAATCTTTGCAAGGTCTATAGGGGCTTTTTTCTTAGAAACTTGTTCTTTACCAGGTTCGCCTATTTCTTTGTAGACCGCACCTATAACACCGTTTACAAAACGACTTGAATTTTCTCCGCCAAAGTTTTTAGCAAGTTCGATAGATTCGTTTATAGCAACTTTTGGTGGAACTTCATCGCGGTTACCAAACAAAAGTTCAAACAAACCAATACGTAGTATGTTTCTGTCTATAATGTTTATTTTATCTAGTGGCCATTCGGGTGCAGCTTTAGTTATAATGTCATCTATAACTGACTGTTTGCGAACAACACCATCAAACAACATTGCAGTAAATTCACTATCTACGGTTTCAGTACCAAATTCTTCTATGGTGCGTTTTAATATTTCTAAACCTGTGTCTGTTTTGCAACCATTAAAATCCCATTCAAAAAGTGTCTGAAGGGCTATTTGTCTTGCAAGGTGTCTGTTTGCCATATGTTTTTATTAGAAGAACTTAAAATTAACTAATGAATAATTATTTCTTTTTAGATTTAGCTTGTTTTTTAGCTACTTTTTTAACTGTATCAATAATTTTCTTACCACGGTAAGTACCTGTAGTTAAAGACGCGCGGTGACGCATACGCATAACACCTGATTCAGGTGTTAATGTTTGCGCTGCCAAAGCGTGGTGCGAACGGCGGTTTGCCGTATGCGCGCGAGTGTGTCTCATTCGTACTGTCATAATATAAATAGTATACACTATTATTAGATTTTTGCAAGTATTAGTTACTATGCTATACTCGATACATGAAAGACGAAAACAACCTGGCACCATTACGCCATTCACTAGCCCATTTACTTGGCGCATCAGTCAAAGAACTTTACCCTAACGCACACCTAACCTTAGGCCCAGCTATAGAAAACGGTTTTTATTACGACTTTGATTTTGGTAATGAAAAAATTTCCGAATCTGACTTGGTTACAATAGAACAAAAAATGCGCGAAATAGCTAAAACATGGACTACTTTTACACATACAGATACATCGTATGACGACGCAATTGCGTTGTATTCAGGTAACCCATACAAAACAGAACTTATAAATGAAATAAACGAAAAAGGTGAAAAAATAAGTTTGTATACATCTGGTAACTTTACCGATCTTTGTCGTGGTGGACACATTGACGACTTTTCGACTATCGACATGTCTGGCTGGAAACTAGACCGCATTGCTGGTGCATACTGGCGTGGTAATGCAGAAAACAAAATGTTAATACGTATATATGGCTTAGCATATGAGACAAAAGAAGACTTGGAAAAAGAAATATGGAGGCAAGAAGAAGCAATAAAGCGCGACCATAGAAAACTAAGCAAAGAACTAAAACTGTACACCATATCTGACCTTGTTGGTTCTGGTTTGCCATTGTTCCACCCTAGAGGCATGACACTAAGAAAAGAAGTAACCGACTACCTATGGGACCTACATAAAAACCACGGGTACCAATGGGTTTGGACACCACATTTAGCCAAAGAATCTTTATACGAAATAAGTGGACACGCAGGGCACTACCTAGACGACATGTTCAAAGTGCATGGCGGTACAAGTAAAGAAGACTTCTACCTAAAGCCTATGAACTGTCCACACCACTACCAGTTGTTTGCTGACAACCAATGGAGCTACCGCGACATGCCTGTTCGATATTTCGAACCAGCAACAATATACCGTGACGAAAAGACTGGTCAACTAGCAGGTTTAGCACGTGTACGTTCTATAACCCAAGACGACGGACACCTTTTTGTTCGACCAAACCAAATTCAAGATGAATTTACTACAATCGTAAACATAATAAAAGAATTTTATGGAACAATGGGTATGATGGACGGGTACTGGGTACGCCTAAGTCTACGTGGAGAAAACAAAGCCGACTACCTTGGTAGTGACCAAGTATGGGAAACAGCTGAAAAAGCTTTAACCGAAGTTTGTGAAAAACTAAACTTAAACTACCGACCAGGTTATGGCGAAGCTGCTTTCTATGGACCAAAACTAGACTTTATGTTTAAAGACGCCATAGGCCGTGAATGGCAACTAGCCACAATACAATGCGACTTTAACGCACCAGAACGTTTTGACATGTCATATGTAAACGAAGAAGGTAAATTTGAAAGACCAGTTGTTATACACCGCGCCATTGCTGGTTCGTTAGAACGTTTCTTAGGTGTAGCAATAGAGCATTTTGCCGGCAACTTCCCTACATGGATGTCGCCTGTACAAGTTGCTATAATACCCGTACGTGAAAACCACGAACCTGAAGCAGAAAAAATATATAAAACATTGCACACAAATAACGTGCGTGTAGAAAAAGTTTTAGGAGACGACTCTTTAGGTAAACGTATTCATGCAGGTAAAAAAACAGGTGCACCGTATGTTATAGTTGTTGGCGACAAAGAAATAGAATCAGGCATACTAACTATAGAAAAAAGAAACGGTGAAAAAGTTCAAATGACACTAACAGACTTTACTACACACGTTAAAGATGAAATTAAAAACCGCAATAATAATTAATATTTAAAAGTAAAGTGAATCTGGTGTATAATATATGCATTAATAATAAATAACGGAAAGCGTCGCGCTTCAATGGACACTATGCGACGTGATTCTGCAGAATCAAAAAATGAAAAACAACAACCTATACAACATGATGCACCAACTAACCCAGGAACAAAAAAGTTTATGGCGGCTCGAGGGCGATTATAAAAAAGACGCTGCTAAAAACCAAACCCTTAAGAAATTCTGGGCTACGCTTGCTAAAGAAAAACAACAACACATCGACGACCTAACAAAAATGATCAAAGCAGAAATGAAATAATAAAACCCCGCAAATGCGGGGTTTTATTATTTCATTTCTGCATTTTAGATATCCAAATTTGCTTCTTTAGCATAAGATTGAATAAAAGATTTACGTGGAGCAACTTCACTGCCCATCAACATATCGAACACACGGTTGGCTTCTTCGGCATCATGCACACCAACTTGTTTTAGTATACGTTTATCAATATCCATTGTTGTTTCTTTTAGTTCCTCAGCATTCATTTCACCCAGACCTTTATAGCGTTGTATTACCCATTTAGCAGTTTTTGTTTTGCCACCTTTTGTATCTGCTTCGTTTTCTTCTTCATTTTCAACATCTTCTACAGCATCAGACTCGATAACTATTTCGTCTTCAGGGGCTACGTCGCCAACTATTTTTACTTTTTCTTCGTCAGTATATGCATAGTATATTTCTTTACCACGTTTTATTTTGTATAGAGGTGGTTGTGCAATATATACATAACCAGCATCTAATATCTGTGGAAAATAACGGAAGAATAATGTAAGTATAAGTGTGCGAATGTGTGCACCGTCAACGTCGGCATCTGTTGCAAGTATTATTTTCTTGTAACGAATTTTATCTATATCAAAAGTGTCACCTATAGATGTACCCATAGCAATAACCAGGTTCTTGATCTGTTCAGATGTAAGCATACGGTCTAAGCGTGCACGTTCTACGTTCAAGATTTTACCACGAAGCGGTAATATAGCTTGGGTACGGCGGTCACGACCAGCTTTGGCTGTACCACCCGCACTGTCCCCCTCTACTATAAACAGTTCAGCTTCGTCAGAATTCTTAATCTGACAGTCGGCAAGTTTACCAGGTAGCGACATGCCTTCTAGTGCACCTTTACGTAGTATAGAATCTTTTGCGGCTTTAGCAGCTTTACGAGCGCGTAACGCAAGCACAGCTTTACCGATTATGGCTTTAGCTTCGTCAGGGTTTTCTTCAAAATAAATGTTTAATGCTTCACCAAACACAACTGCAGTAGCACCTTGGGCTTCTGTAGAACCAAGTTTTGCTTTTGTCTGGCCTTCGAACTGAATTTCACGAAGCTTAACAGAAACAACCGCAACCAAACCTTCTAGTACGTCTTCGCCAGTAAAACCACCGTCTGATTCTTTTATTAGGTTATTCTTTTTAGCGTATGTATTTATAACACGTGTTAAAGCTGTTTTAAAACCACTTATGTGTGTACCACCTTCTGGTGTGTATATGTTGTTAGCAAACGGAACTATTTTACTACCTATGTCGTCTATATAACGAAGAGCAATTTCTACATTAACACCATCTGTTTCCTTTTCAACATAAAATATTTTTTCTTGAATTGCTTTTTGGTGTTTTGTATAAAGTTCAACTAAAGATATTATACCTCCTTCAAAATAATAAGTAATACTTGGAACTTCTATACCCTGGTCTGCAAACCAGTATTCTTTAGATAGATCTATTTTTTCTGTAGACTCACGAGCGTCTATAATATGTACGCGAAGTTTTTTAACCAAATAAGCTTGTTGTTCTAAACGATGACAAATAGTGTTCCAGTTAAATTCTATTTCTTTAAATATTTCTTGGTCTGGTTCAAAAGTTATAACAGTACCATTGTTTTTTGTTGTACCGATTTTTTTAACTTGAGCTTTTGTTTTACCTTGGCTGTATTCCTGTGCGTACACACCACCGTCTTTGTGTACTTCTGCGCGTGTATATATAGAAAGAGCGTTTACAACAGACGCACCCACACCGTGCAGACCACCAGAAACTTTATATCCAGATTCTTCACCACCGAACTTACCACCTGCGTGCAAAACTGTCATAACAGTTTCAAGAGCAGAAACTTTTGTCTTAGGGTGTATGTCGACAGGTATACCACGACCATCGTCTGCAACACGAACGCGGTTACCAGGTAACAAAGTAACTTCTATACGACTTGCATAACCACCCATGGCTTCGTCACGAGAGTTATCAAATATTTCCCATATAAGGTGGTGCAGACCTTCGATACCAGTACCACCTATGTACATACCAGGCCTACGACGAACTGGCTCTAAGCCCTCTAGAACAGATATAGATTCTGCCCCGTAACTACCTTTATTCTTAGGTGGATTTTTTTCTTTTGCCATTTGTTATTTGTTTAGTATTAATCATTTAATTATACCAAATTAATAGATGTATTGCAAAGTAATTTTAAACAAAAAACCTTTACAAAATAAAGGTTTTATTGCTAATTTTAATGTAATTTAAAACAATGTTTTGTTATGGTTGTGGTTCGGGTTCAGGAGTAGGCTCTGGGGTTGGTTCTGGTATTGGTGGGTTGGAATTTAAACCACCATTTTGGTTTACCATTTCTAAGAACTGAGTTTCAGTAATACATGTAGCACCTACACAAAGTTCCTTGGTTTCTACTTTGTCTGTATGTATTATTTTTGCATATAAATCTGAAATTGTATTTTCAGAATTAGCTAAGAATGTTTTAATCAAATAACCCAAACTACCAGTTGTTTCTACATCTAGTGAAGTTAATGGTTGTATAGTCAAGTTCATTGTATTTGTAACTTGTATAAGTTTCTGTAAACCAAGCCATTCTGCCATAGATACATCCTGACCGTTAACGTGTTTGTCGTCACCGTGTTCTAACACTGGGTAGAATTCTTCTGCAATGAAACCTATTTTGTTTAAACATTGTGGTCCGTCACAGTATTCTGGTTTCCAGTCATAACGTCGCACAGGTGTAGATGCAATTAAGTCTAAAATATTTTCTTTTTCTACTGTTGTAATGTTTTGCTTCCATATGCGTGAAGAATTTGCAGTGAACGTCGTGTCACCGGCTGCGTTTAGGTACGAACCAGCGCCAGTGTTACAACCTGTTCCTGTTCCACCTATTTCTAACAAATGGTCTGGGTTTGAACAAGACACACCAACATTATTTGAAAAACTAAATGTTGGACTTGTGCCTGTTAGAGAAAAATTAGTAGACCCCACACTGTCAACAGTTACAGATATATAGTTTGAAGCATCGTAACCTAAACGCATTTGTTCAGTGGTAGATATAGCATGAAAAGGTGCTGAAACAGTACCATTTGTTCCGTAACCAAACTTACCTGTTGCAGAGACTTCTGACATTACCCCACTAATAAAATTCTTATATTGAACTATTGAAGCGGTTTGACCTTCTACAGCAAAAACATTTACAGCTGAATAAGGCGCACCTGAAGGTTGAACTGTCAGACCGATACCAGGAGGTGCTGGGGCGTCTCGGATAATTACGTATGAATGAGCTATAACACCCCCGTCACCCTGTATTCTTAGAACTTCTGAATTAGCGTAGTTGGAAATCATAAAAGGAACCCCACCATCATGGTTTCCAACAATTAAAATTCCATTTTTAGAAGAACTTGATAAATGCCCAACCTGTAAACTTGCATTTCCGTCAATTATAGAATTACCAATTCTTATACCTAATTCCCCTGGCATTTCTATACTATTGTTAATGTAAAATTTTGGGTCTGTTCCAGTAAGTGTAAAATTGGTTGAACCAGTAGAACCAACAGTTGTTGAAAAATAGTTTGAAGAATCATACAATAACCGCATTTGTTCTGTAGTACCTAATACGTCTAGATACGCAGATGCATTCGTAGCACCACGATTTATAGCAACTTTGTTTAATGAACT
>JBPCTC010000060.1:0-6812 GCA_051006535.1 Minisyncoccia bacterium | reverse complement strand
ACCCAATGTTAAAAGTGCGTCGAGGTATTTACTTTTCTGAAGACGAAGTACGTGCTGTTATAAATGAACTAGCTTTTAATAGTCAGTTTACATGGTTCAATGCTGTTAGTCGTTTGTACTACCCAACACGTCAGTCTGCTGTAGATGCTTTGTATAAAGCCTACCCAGAAAAACAGTTAACAATATCAGACAATTTGTATTTAGAAAAAACAAACCAAACAACTAATACATCAAACACAAAAGACAAAAAAGAAATGTTTTTGGTTGCTTTCGAACAAACAAATTGTTCTACTAAAAACACAATGGATGTTGTTAAGTTAAATTTATTTACAGGCGAAACATCTATTAGTAGCGACGTTTGTAGTGTTTCAAACTAATTAATTTAAATTATGAAAAAATTATACTGGGAAATAATTTGTTTATAAAAGTTATATTTTACAACGACTGGTCTCTTATAACAGGGGCTGTAATAGTAAATTATGGTGTTGTTTTTAATTTGTATCAAATTATAAAATTTAGATAAAATTTATTTATTTTCTTTGTTTAGTTTAACTTTATTAAGGTATTCGCCAAGTTTCATGCTTTTGGGTATTTTTATAGCCGTTTCTTCGCCTATATAGCGCCAATGCCAAGCTTCTCCGTTTTTTAAGTCAGGTTTTTGTTCGATAACTATGTTTGGGTTCTTTGTTGTATCTATACTTTCTACTTCTTCTATTCTTTCATCTGGGTACGACTGTACAAAACCATATTTTGCAGCATTTTTTTGTAGCCAAACGTATTCTTTTGAATCCAAAAGCTTTTCACCTGGTGTTCCACCTATAATGTCTATTGCAGTACCAAGTTGGTGTTCTGAACGTCCAGGGTCTGCTGCCAAGTTTCCGTAAATTTTTTTAAAATTAACTTGTACATTATAACTTCTAAAACCAGAACGTATTTTTAAAGACATACCAGTTTTTAGTTTCATTGCATTGTTCATTCTTTTAAAAGCATCGTAGACTGGTTTACGTAAACAATAGTTTCCTTCATTGTAAGTGTCTTTTTTGTTAATTAAAACCAAGTCACGAGGTATGTAGTTTTGTAGGTTTTCGCCAGCATCTGTAAAAGATGTCAGAAAGTAGTTTACTACAGGCTGGTCTTTGGGTGGTTTTGGACATTTTACAACATCAGAACTAGTCCCATATGTAAAACAGGGAATTAATAGAAATATTACAATAGATAGTACTTTAAAAACCTTCATGTTGGTACATTATAGCTTTTAAATAAAAACAAACAAAACAATTAAAAAACCACCTATACGGTGGTTTTTAAAATTTGATTAAAATTGTATACCTAATATCTGTAATACAATTTTTGCAAAAGGGTCTGCAGAAGTTCCATATACCATAACACCACCCAGCAAGCCTGTTACTGTAATTGCCACAAAACCAACTATAGCTAGTACTAAAACTATAATTTCGTTTGTAAGTATTTTTTGTATAAAGTTTATAGCTTTGTTTAGTGTTACAAATTTTTCAAATTTAAATGAAAACTTTTCTTTTAATATAGTTAGTATTTCGCCTAAAAGTAGTGCTGTGTACACCCATGTAGAAATACCAGCAAACAAAGAATGCATTTCTACCAGTTGGTGGTTTGGTTTAGCCAAATGTTCTGCGACTTCACCAGTGGTTAATGCCGCAAAAGCCCCTAATGTACCAAAAACTAGTAACGCACGTTCTATGTGTTTCCATGACACTGTCGGAAACCATTTTTCTAGTGGTAAAATTTTAATAATAGAATATATAAACAATAAAGCTATAGGAAAATGCACAAAAATTGGATGTATGTTGTATGTCATAATATATACAGTATATACTTGTATATGTTTAATTACTAGTTTGTAAAAATAAACAAATAGGAGTACAGTATATACATGATGTTTTTGGTCAAAAAGCAAAACTTAAAAATAGTGACAATATTTATTGCTATATTTTATTTTGCAATGCCTGTTTTGTTGTTACAACACATGGTGTCTATGGCAAGTATGGTTGGTTTTTCTGACGAGTGTCCACACATAGTAGGTGGCCACAGTATGTGCCCAATGGACGTGGCTGGTCACTATAGTGTATGGCAACAATTTAGTTTAAGTGTACCTAAATATATTTTTATATTAATCTTACCTTTGTTTGCTTTGTTTATATATACAGTACTGTACTATATAAAATCTTTAGCATTTCAAATTTTGTATGTAAAAAGGCAAAAGTACAGACATATACGTATTTTAATGCAAGAACTTTTTGCAAAAGGCATATTAAATACAAAATTATATTATTTATAAACTAAATTTTATTTATAAACTTAATTTTTGAATTTAATTTATGTCTATGACACACTATATGGAACTATTGGCTTCAAACCAGCCTTGGAACTTAATAATATTTATGGCTATACCAGTCATACTTGCAGAAACTATTGCTATAACAGAACTTTACTTGCTATTTACTAGAAACATGCAGAGCCGTGCCAAGCAAATAAGTAAATGGGCTGGTATATTCGTTGGTATATATTTTCTAGGCATATTCCTATATTTGTTTACAACAGCAGTTATACCACTAACCACAACAGGTGCATGGCGTGGTTTTGCGGACGTAATAGCTGTTGGGTTTTATTTGGCAGGCATAGTGCCACTGTTTAGTATTAGTTTGCTTGAACTTGGTATTATTAAAAAAGGCTCGACAGATGAAGAAAAACTTAAACTACATGCAGTTTTTGTTGCAATATTTTTAGTTGTTGCACATGTAGCAATGATATTTGGTATGGTTAACCCTGATATATTTACAAAAAATAATATACACACAGAAATGCCAGCACAAATGCATATGTAAAATACATGTAATAAATGTAAGATAACAAAACCACAACGTATGTTGTGGTTTTGTTTTGCTGTGTGTTAATATAAAAAACATGAAACCAAAAATAAATTTATTAATAATATTCATTGGCATAATAGTATTATTTTGTTTATTTTTATATTTTAAAAAACAAGGCACTGTTTTGCTTTTTGTAAACAAAAATGCAGAACAAAATGTTGTTGTGCAAACTGAAAAAACAACCGAACAAACTAAAACCCCAGAAAACAAAGAACCAGTACAAGTTAGTTACACAACACTAACTATAAAAACAAACCCACGTAAAGAAATAATAGATGCCGTTGGTAAAGAAAATGTAGACATGGTTTTGGCATTAAACCGTATAAATATAAACAAAATACAAAAAGGGGCTGTGTTAACAGTACCTGTTTCGTGGGTTGGTGTAGACATGTTAGAGTTGTCACCGTACCCAGCATATATAGACAGAATAAAAAACATATCTAAATTTATATTTGTTTCGCAACGTGTACAAGCTTTTGGTTTATATGAAAACGGCCACCTAGTACGTTGGGGGCCTGTAAGTACCGGAAAGTCGTCTACACCAACACCAAGTAAATTGTATTTTGCAAACTGGAAACAAAAAGTAACAATAAGCAACATAGACGACACATGGGTAATGCCCTGGAATGTAAACTTTGCTAATTTCGACGGTATGTCTTTGCATCAGTACGAACTACCGGGCTATGCGGCCAGTCATTCGTGTGTCAGACTTTTTGAAGAAGATGCAAAGTTTATATATGGGTGGGTAAACCAATGGACACTAACACCCAAAGACGAAATAGCCACATATGGTACACCTATTCTGATATTTGGTAAGTATGGTTATGGTCAGAAACCACTTTGGAAAAAACTTTCAGAAGACCCAAATGCGACTACAATTACAGATTCTGAAATAAACGAACAACTAGACCCGTACCTACCAGAGGTAGAAAATAAAAAACTAACTTCAGATATTGTTAAGGTTGAACCAAGTACCCAATAAAATAAAAACAACTCCTGTGTGGAGTTGTTTTTATTAAATGTAATGTAAATTACATTGTACTACCTTGCATAGGTGCTGTTGTGCATTCTTTGCAGTTAGACTTGTGTCCAAGTACTTCGTATATTGCTGAAAGACCAACAAGTATATAAACTATGCGTGATATTATTGCACCTTGGCCACCAAATATTTGACCTACATCCCAACCGAACGCACCAACTAGTAGCCAGTTCAAACCACCGATAACAAGTAAAATAAATGTAACTGTGTGTAATGATTTCATAAAAATTATAATTATATTTATAAGGTAACCACATGTGTCGACACGTAAGGTTACTGGTATTTATTATACCATGTATAGAACTAAACAAATAAAGTTTTCCACAATTTGATCGATTTTAGTTAACTTACAAATTTTACTGACCATCTATAAATTCTAATATATAGATTTGTTTGCCAAAATCTGTTTTTTGTGTTAGTCTTTTTGAATGGAAATTCGAAATATTGCAATAATTGCACACGTTGACCACGGTAAAACAACATTAACTGACGCACTAATGAAACAGTTGGGTATGGTACCTGAAGGTGTGTCTATGGATTCTAACGATCTAGAAAAAGAACGAGGCATAACTATATATTCTAAAAACACTTCTGTTATATATAAAGACACTAAAATAAACATAGTCGACACACCAGGCCACGCAGACTTTGGTTCTGAAGTTGAACGTGTTTTGCGTTCTATTGATTCTGTTTTGTTGCTTGTAGATGCACAGGAAGGCCCAATGCCACAAACACGTTTCGTGCTTATAAAGTCATTGGAACTTGGTTTAAAGCCTATTGTTGTTATAAACAAGATCGACAAACCAGCTTCTGACTGCGACCGCGTGCACAACGATGTACTAGAACTTTTCCTTGAACTTGGTGCAACCGAAGCACAAATCGAATTTAAAACTATCTACGCCATCGGTCGCGAAGGTGTAGCAATGCGTAACTTAACAGATGAACGCAAAGACCTAACACCACTACTGGACTTAATATTAGAAGATGTACCCGTAGCAAGTCGTGACCACGACGGCCCAGGTACAGCACAAGTTTTTAACCTTGGATACGACAACTTCCTTGGTCGTTTAGCTATTGTTCGTGTTTATTCAGGAACAGTAAACGACTCGGACAAATTGTTTGTTAAAAAACCTGATGGTTCTACTCGTACAGGAAAGGTAACTAAAATGTTTACGTTCGAAGGTGTCGAAAGAAAAGAAGTAAAAACCTTAGGCACAGGGGACATTGGTATTATTGCGGGTATTCCAGATGTGTTTATAGGTGAAACAATAACCTTAGACGAAAATACAGCTCCATTACCAGCTATATCTATAGACGAACCTACAATTACACTAAACTTTCTTGTTAACGATTCACCTTTTGCAGGACGCGAAGGTAAGTTTGTTACAGGTAGACAAATACGTGAACGCCTTGAACGCGAACTAGAAGTTAACGTTGGTTTAAAAGTAGACTTTGACCAAGAAGTATATAAAGTTTCAGGTCGTGGGGAACTACATATTGCTGTTTTACTAGAAAACATGCGCCGTGAAGGTTACGAACTACAGGTGTCTCAACCGCAGGTTATTATAAAAGAAGTTGATGGTAAAAAACTTGAACCATTTGAAGAAGTTACCATAGATGTACCTACAGAATTTTCTGGTACTGTTATAGAAAAACTAACAAAACGCCGTGGCTTGATAACAAACATGCGTGAAGAAAACGGCCTAACTCGTATTGTTTTAGAAATGCCTACTCGTGGACTACTGGGCTTTCGTGGTATGTTTATGATCGACACAAAAGGTGAAGGAATACTTTCTTCACGTGTTATAGGTTTCAAAGACTATGCAGGAGAAATCAAAAAACGTGAAGTTGGTTCAATGACATCAATGATGACAGGTATGGTAGTTGCATACGCTCTTGCTAACATGCAAGAACGTGGAACTTTGTATGTTGAACACGGTGACGACATTTACGAAGGTATGGTGGTAGGTAACGTTACAAAAGGTGACGAAATGGTTGTAAACCCAATCAAAGGTAAACAACTTACAAACTTCCGTGCTTCTGGTACAGACGACGCAATAACCCTTAAACCAGCATATAAAATGACAATAGAACGAGGTCTAGAAACAATGTCCGACGACGAATACCTTGAAATAACTCCTAAA
This sequence comes from Minisyncoccia bacterium, assembly GCA_051006535.1. Classification (GTDB taxonomy): domain Bacteria; phylum Patescibacteriota; class Minisyncoccia; order Phycocordibacterales; family UBA9973; genus MFUC01. The sequence goes on along the minus strand of JBPCTC010000060.1, from coordinate 723 downwards.
AATGTTCGTTTACGTAAACAATATTTGACAGAAACCCTTCGTTCAAAAAACGGTAAAAAATAGTACAAATTATACCGCACAGAACTTGACAAAAATTTGACTTATTTACAAGATGTGATACGATACAAGGACATTAGAAAATCAAATTTATTAAAATATTATAAAAAATAAAAATATGGCACAACTTTCTTTCAAACCGAAACAAGTTACAAAAAAAATATTATCAAGTTTACAAGAACGTGCTTTCGATGTTGTGTCACACCGCTTTGGTCTAGGCGTAGACGCCACCCCTAAGACACTTGAAGCTATTGGTCAGACATATGGTATAACTCGTGAACGTGTTCGCCAAATAGAAAATGCAGCCTTGGCAACTATACGCAAATCAGATGCATACAAAAACGAACAAAAAACTTTTGACGAACTTCGCGACATAATGAAAAACCATGGTTCATTAGTAAACGAAAAAGATTTTCTAGAAACCCTTGCTAAAGACAAAAACACTCAAAACCACTTACATTTCTACCTTGTTTTGGGCGAATACTTTAAAAAACACAAAGAAGACGAAGCTTTCCACCACCGTTGGACAATAGATACAGAACTTGCAAACAGTGTGCACGACTCTCTTTCAACCCTTTATAAAAAACTTTCAGACGAAGAACTACTTTCTGAAACAGAAATAGTAGACACATTTATTTCTGTAATGAAAGACATTGCAGACGAATA
>JBPCTC010000059.1:0-4350 GCA_051006535.1 Minisyncoccia bacterium | reverse complement strand
CTATGTTCATGCGGGGTTTTTTAGCTTTTTAGGGAAAATAGCTGACGCTCAGGAAAAATCTGAAATATCTAAAAACTCTCAAACATTGGTATTACCAGACCCTTCTGTTGTTGTGTCTGGTATTTTAAGTGGAGACGATGTGGATACAACCATACTTTCTGATGACAGTGTTCTGTCTACAGAGGTTGGCCCAATGGGAACTGCTTTGGATGTAGAACAATATGTTCCAGATTCAGATCAGATTAGTCTTTATACAGTTAAAAAGGGTGACACTATTAAAACAGTGGCAAATTTGTTTGATGTTACTCCAAACACTATTATCTGGGCTAACAACCTACCAGCAAACCCAACTCTAAAAGAAGGACAAATGCTTACTATTCTACCAGTTACTGGACTACGTTATACTTTTAAAAAGGGTGACACGATAAAATCAATAGCTAAAAAATACAGTGCTGACACTTCTGATATAGAGTTATTTAACGGTATAACCAAAGATTCTATTATAGATCCAGGTACAGTAATTATAATTCCAAACGGCGAACAGCAAACAGTTGCCCAGTCTTCTAAGGCATCTGGTGGTAAGACACAAAATGGCAAATACACAGGCACTGGTGTTTATAAACTAAAATCTACAGGAGAACTTGATTTGTCTGGTCCAAAAGCTGGTGATGCAGTTATGCGTAGTGCTCGTGGTGAAAAAACTTGGGGCTTTAATGCAACAGAATACGGTGGCTATTATATATTCCCTGTTCGTGGTGGTGTTGTTACCCAGGGTCTACATGCTTTTAACGGTGTTGATATTTCTGCACCAAAAGGTACACCTGTTATGGCAGCTGCAGATGGTGTGGTTATAGCTGATTCGCGTGGTACATACGGTGGTGGTTATGGAACATACCTAGCTATTAAACACCCTAACGGTACACAAACACTGTATGCACATAACACATCGAACATTGTTACTGTCGGGCAAACAGTTAAACAAGGTCAGGTTATAGCATATGTTGGTTCTACTGGGCATTCGACAGGACCACATTCGCACTTTGAAATCCGTGGTGCTAAGAACCCATTTGCAACCAAAGGCACAACCGGCGACGTAAATAACAAAGACTAAATATTAAAACCGGTTCATTGAACCGGTTTTAATATTGCTCTAGCTTGGGGCGGTATTGTAGAGCTTCTAGTATGTGTGTAGTTTCTATTTCATTTGCGTTAGCTAGGTCGGCTATGGTGCGAGCTAGTTTTATAACGCGGTGGTATGCCCGGGGTGACAATTGAAGTTTTTCTGCAGATTGGTCTAGAAGTTCGCGGACCTTGGGTGCAAGTTGTGCATGTGTTGTTAAGTCTTTTACGTTCATTTCTGCATTTGTAGATATTTGTTTAGAGTGATTACTAAAACGTTGTTTTTGTTTGTTACGAGCATTTTGTACGCGGGTTCGTATTGTTTCTGTTTTTTCTCCGGTGCCTGTACCGGCTAGTTTTTTATAATCTATATCAGCAACTTGTACCCATATGTCTATGCGGTCTATAATAGGCCCAGAAATTTTACGTTGGTAACGTGCAATGTCAGCAGGTTTACATATACAACGTTTTTGTTTGCTACCTAGGTTGCAACAAGGGCATGGGTTCATGGCAGCAACTAAAATAAAATTTGAAGGAAAGTTTACAGTGCCACGTGCTCGTGAAACAGAAACCACATTATCTTCTAACGGTTGGCGCAAAGCTTCTATTACCTTTTTATCAAACTCTGGAAATTCATCTAAAAAAAGAACTCCTTTGTGGGCTAGTGTTACTTCGCCTGGTTTTAGGTTTGCACCACCACCAACCATAGAAACATAGCTGGCAGTATGGTGTGGGCTACGAAAAGGTACATCTTTAATAATATCGTTTTCATTTACACCAACAGCAGAATGTATGCCTGTAACTTCTAATATATCTGAAAGTTCAAGTTGTGGTAAAAGTGTTGCAAAAACTCGTGCAAGCATGGTTTTACCTGTGCCTGGTGGTCCATACATAGCTATGTTGTGTCCACCTGCGGCGGCTATTTCAAGTCCGCGTTTTGCTGTTTCTTGGCCGCGTACATCTGAAAAATCTATGCCATTACCGACAATATTTGTATATTTTATTTCTGTTTGAGGTTGTTCAAAAAGTTGTGTTGGTTTTTCTTTTCGAATCTTTTCGTCTAGGTGGTCTACAAGGTTTCGAAAAGTTTTTACTCCATAGATAGATATATTAGGTACTAATGCAGCTTCGTGTCTGTTAGACCACGGTACATATATTTCTTTGATACCAATTTTTTGCATGGCCTGGACTATGGGTATAATACCCCGCACACTTTGAATGTCTCCGTTCAAAGAAAGTTCGCCGATAAAAACTTTTTCTTCTGTATTAAAACGTATTTCGTCAGATGCTAGTAAAAAACCTAATGCTATAGCTACATCAAAATACGAACCTTCTTTTTTAAGTTCGGCTGGTGCTAAAGAAACTATTGTTTTTACATTTGTGTGTTTAGGTGAAGGAAATCCTGAGTTTTTTAATGCTCCACCGACTCTGTCCCTGGCTTCTTCTACGGCTTTGTCAGGTAGACCGACAATAGAAAAAGCATTTAAACCTCGAGATATGTCTACCTCGACTGTAACTAACTGACCTTTTAGTAGTTGCATCTGAGCACTATATAACCGTGCGAATGACATGTGTTTATTATATAACAAAAATTTATCAAATAAAATAAATCAAATAAATAAACGGCACCGATAGTGCCGTTTATTTATTTGTTGTTCATGTGTTCTTTGCAAGTTTTTGCTGAAGGGTTTGCTAAAAGTCTGTCGCCTTCTATTTGTTTATTACAAACTTCACATATACCGAAACCTGTACCTGATTCAATTTTTTCTATAGCACTGTTTACCGCGTTTAATCTTTTTTCTAGTGTTCGAACCATTTCGCTTCTGGTTTCATATTCTTCAAGTCGGTCTGCTAAGTCTACCGCATCAGATTCTGGTCCGTCGTCTTGTGATGTAGGCATTGCTTCCCATGAACGGGTTTCAACGCTGTATATAGCAATATCTTTAAGTTCTGACTCTATTTTAGTCTTTTCTAGAGTTAGGTTTTCGTATATTTGTTTGTGTGTTGTGTCTATTTTCATGTCCCGTATATTGTATCATAACTAGGAAAATAGCAAATAGTTTTTACTAAAAAATCTGTATTATCGAACAATATTTCGACTCGTCTCTTTTGCTAAGCGAACTAAGACTTCTTTGACAGTGTCTTTTGAATTGGTCACAATAAAATGGTTGTTGTCAAGGAATTCGACTATGATTAATGGGTTGTTTTTATCGTCGTACAAGGCTCGCCCATCTTTGTTTTTTATTGTTATAGGTTCAAAACTTTTCTGGTATAAGGAATCATTTATTGTTGTTGTTTGTATGTTAAACAATTCAGCTGTGTCTTCTAATGCCTTTAATTCCCATGCAGCAAGCCCGCGGTATGCAGAGTCTGTTCCGTCGGTTGTCCCTAATATAAAAACAGATTTTGTTCCGTCTTTTTCTGTATAGATACCTATTTCACTTCTGCCTGTTAGGCTGTGTGTTAAAAATTCGTCTATATGCCAACCAAGGTTTTGAAATATTTCTAAGCTACTTGCCGGTTGGTTTTCATTATTTGTTAATTGTATGCGGCGCAATGTACCTGCTTCGTCTTCAAATTGTTTTGCTTTTAATATTTCTTCTGCTAACCTTTCAGGTGTTGTGGGTAGTTTTATAGATTCTGTTGTTGAATCAAAAGACACGACAGGTAGAGTTGTCGGTGTTGCGGGTATTGCATAGTCTTGTTTTATTTTCCAAGAATAATATATACCACCAGATGCTATTGCTATAAATAAAATACTTAACCAAATTAAAATTCGATTTTTTCTTTTTTCATGAGCCATACTACCTCGTGCATGTTGGTCTTCTCTGGCACGTTGTATTGTTTCTTTAACCAAAGCCCCTTCCTCGCCACGCAATGCTTGTTCCATGTCTTTTTCGTATGTATGAACAGCCCCCTGTTCTATAAGGATGTTTGTTTCTACTGGCGTTTGTGTTTGTGGTTTTTGTGGAACGTTTTTCATCTCTATTATTAAAATTGTTTTATTTCATTCCTATCAAGTATTTTTTAGGTGTTAGTGACATGTCTATAAAGTCGTCCACTGATTCTATAAGTTTTGAAGAAGTAGATTTACTAAAAGACATTAGTTCTACTTGGGTCATTGTTTTTAAGTATTCTACTAGTGGAATAAAGTCTCCGTCGCCAGACACTATAACTATTGCAACTAGTCGGTTTGCCATTTTTATTGCGTCTACGGCTAAACCTACATCC
>JBPCTC010000058.1:0-6349 GCA_051006535.1 Minisyncoccia bacterium | reverse complement strand
AACAAAAACCCCTTCGGGGTTTTTGTTTTTGTGCAGGACAGCAAGCAAACCGCTTTATTTGAATGGTGGTGGTGGAACCTTAGTCGAAAAACCCTAATCGTGTTGTGTGGTCTTTTGTTAACAAATACAGTATAGTGTTTACATGGAAAAATTAGTCCCAACAATACTTTTTGAAAACGATGATGTTTTGGTTATAAACAAACCAGCTGGCCTTGTTGTGCATGGTGACGGTAGAGGGGACTACTATTCTTTGGCAGACTGGGTAATAGAAAACTACCCTGGTATGGCCAGTGTTGGTGAGTCTATGGTTCGCCAGCTGGCGGAGGACCCAAATGAATCTATAAAAATACCTCGGCCTGGTATTGTGCACCGTTTAGACAAAGAAACTTCTGGTGTAATGATATTGGCTAAAAATGATCGTAGTTTTGGTTACTTAAAAAAACAATTTTTAGAACATAAAATACAAAAAACTTACCGTGCGTTTTTATATGGCCACGTAACCAAAGACATGGGTACTATAGATGCCCCAATAGGGCGTAACAGTGGCGACATTCGTAAATGGGTAGCTGGGCGTGGTGGGCACACTGCCATACGTGAAGCTAATACTCAGTATCGTGTTATAAATCGTGGTAAAGACAGTACTGGTGAAAAAGTTACATACGTTGAAGCATATCCCATGACAGGTCGTACACACCAGCTTCGTGCACATTTTGTGTATATAAACCACCCTATAGTTTCAGACTATTTATATGCAGGGCAAAAACCTAAGTTACTTGGTTTTGGTCGTGTGGCACTACATAGTTTAAAGCTTAAAATAGCTATTTCTCCTGGAAATGTGCATGTGTTTGAAGCTCCTTTACCTGTAGATTTTGTTAACGCAGAAGCCTTAATGCAACTTGCAGATTAACGGGTTTTGTGCTAGAGTATCGGCTATGAACGCAACAATTAAATCTCCGGTAAATATCGACGAACGCAAGGCTTTAGACTTTAAAGCCGGCGATACTATTCGTGTATGGAGTAAAATTATCGAAAAAGGCAAGACACGTCTACAGGCTTTTGAAGGTCTTGTGCTTGCTAGAAAACATGGTAAAGACGCAGGTGCTACATACACAGTACGTAAAGTTTCAAATGGTGTTGGTGTAGAACGTATCTTTCCACTATATTCACCAGCTGTAGATTCAGTAGAAATACTAAAACGTGCTAAAACTCGTCGCGCTAAACTTTACTTTGTTAGAACAAAAGCTGTTAAAGAAGTTGCAAAACGTCTTCGTGCAGTTGTTACTTCGGCTAAAAAAGGTATAGTAGAATCAGTAGAAGAAAACACAGAATCAGCAGAATAAAAAATAAAACCATGTTGAAAAACATGGTTTTATTTTTTATTCTAAACATGCTAATGTATTTGCTATAAAATTCGTATGCTCGGGTGGGGAAATTGGTAGACCCATTACCTTGAGGTGGTAACGTCGTAAGACATGCTGGTTCAAGTCCAGTCCCGAGCACAATTACGTATAGATATTTTTTGGCTGAAATATTTTTAGTACGGTTAACTTAACTAGATATTGACATTATATATAATATTTGTTATTATACTATATAACAAACCCGTATCTTAAATGAAAAATAGTAAAATCCTTTTGTTGTCGTTATTTTTTGTATTAACGTTTTTTACAAGTTGTACTTTGATGTGTAACATGGTTTATTCTAAAAAAATAAATGACTGGTCAACTTTGTTAATAACTGACACTTCTTTTATTTTTTCGTCTTTTGTCTTTCTTTTTTTGAAAATAAAATTAAGATCTGTCGGTAAAAAAACACCAAATTTGTTTACCTTAGCTATGGTTGTCGAATCAATGCCGTTTATTTTTTTAGGTAGTCTAATGACAATTGTCCTTTATTCACCAGATGCATTAGAATACGAAAACAACAAACAAATTATCTTTAAGGGTATTGTTATGTTTTGTTCTGGTATTTTAGGAATTTGTCCTGTTTTTGCTCTTGAAGTAAAAGATGCTATTTAAAATAAATAAAAGTTTTTTTAAACACCCGCTAATACGGGTGTTTTTTTAAATTAAAATTATGTTAAAATTAAAACTATGAACGAAGGACCTAATTCAAATACACAAACTGAAACTTTTACAATAACAGAAACAATAACAGATACCGTTACTGTAACTAAGTCTACAGGCGCAATAGCAGAAGTAGAACAATATTGGGAAACTCTTGGTCCAGGGTTAACTACTGGCGCTTCTGACGACGACCCTTCAGGTATAGCTACATATTCGCAGGCTGGGGCAACTTATGGTTTTTCTTTACTTTGGATGTCTTTATTTACATTTCCACTTATGGCTGTAGTACAGGAAATGTGTGCACGTATTGGTTTGGCAACTGGCCAGGGGTTAGCTGCAAACATACGTACGCATTACCCAAAGAAAATTTTATACACGGCTACTTTTTTACTACTTATAGCAAACATTTTTAATATTGGTGCAGACTTGGGGGCAATGGCCAAGGGTGTGCAACTGGTTTTACCAAACGCATCTTTTGCCTTGCTGGTAATACTGTTTGGGGTGGGGGGCTTGTTGTTACAAGTTTTTATCAACTATAAAACATACGCTAAATATTTAAAATACTTAGCATTAGTTTTGTTTTCTTATGTTGCTACAGCTTTGTTTGTTCATATGGACTGGGTATTGGTTTTAAAAAACACTGTTGTGCCACATATAAACTTTTCTAAAGATCAAATATTTTTAATTTGCGGTATATTAGGTACAACAATATCGCCATACCTTTTCTTTTGGCAAACTTCGCAGGAAGTTGAAGAAGAAATACTTTCTCCAGACCCAACACTACCGCGCAAACATAATTTGTCAGACACAGAAGTTAAAAAAATGCGTACCGACGTATGGAGCGGTATGTTTATATCAAACGTAGTTATGTTTTTTATTATAGCTACAACTGGTGCAACATTGTTTTCGCAGGGTATAACCATAACAACTGCTGCCGATGCTGCCCAGGCACTGCGCCCATTGGCGGGTAATTTTGCATTCATTTTGTTTGCTATAGGTATACTAGGCACGGGTATGTTGGCTATACCGGTGTTAGCTGGTTCGTCTGCATATGCAGTTTCAGAATCTATGGGTTGGAAGTTTGGTTTGTATAGAAAACTAAAAGAAGCATATGCATTTTATGGTGTTATAGCACTGGCTACTGTAGTGGGTATAGTTTTAAATTTTGTTGGTATAGACCCTATAAAAGCACTTATATATTCTGCAGTATTAAACGGTATTATTGCGCCTATTGTTTTATATTTTATTGTGAAGCTTTCTAGTAACCCAGAAGTTATGGGTAATAGGGCAAATTCTAAACTTGTTAAATTCATCGGCTGGTTAACCATAGTACTTATGGGGTTAACAGCTGTGTCTGTTGTTGTGTCTTTTTTCTTGTAGTATATTTGTGGTACAATAGCAAAATGCAATGGTTTACAATACAACATGTTTTATGGGCATCGAGCGTTTTGTCGTTCGCGGGCCTTTTTATTTCGATTAAACTACTAGTCGACAAAATACGCCACAAATCTACCATGTGCGCCCGCGATGGCAGTGGTTGTGAAAGGGTTACTAACAGTAGTTATTCTACATTTTTACGTGTGCCTTTGGCACTGTGGGGCAGTGTTTTCTACCTACTAGTTTTGGTTGCTAGTGTTTTTAATGTAATTGTATTTACTTATTATGTTACACCACAAGGTGTGGACATATCTGCAAACTTAATGACCATAAACACTTGGTTTACTAGTATTGTGTTTACTCTTGTGCCTGTTAGTACTATTATTGCAATACGTTTGTTGTACTTACAAAAGAAAATTGGTGCGTGGTGCCGTTGGTGCGTAAGTCAGGAAATAGTAGCTATATTACTGACTTTAGTTTCTTTGAAGCTTTCTGTTAGTATGGTGTCTATATTAAAAATGCTTTTATTTTTGAAATAATGCTATATACCGGTAAAGGCGACAAAGGAACTACAAAACTTTTCGACTCACCGTCTGGTGTGCGTGTTTCTAAGTCAGACATTTTGTTTGACGCGTTAGGCACCGTAGACGAACTAAATTCTTTCTTGGGTTTATGTAAAATAAAAAGCCAAGGTTTGTTAGGTGATATAAAATTAGAAATTGAATTAAATAAAATAAATTTACCAAAAATAGTGCATGATGTACAAAACAATCTATTTGTTATTCAAGCAGAGTTAGCTGGTGCTGGTAAAAGCATAGAACAAAAAAATATAGAAGAAATCGAAACAGTTATTAATAATATAGAATCTGAATTACCACCGATTACTACATTTTTTGTTTCTGGTGGTACAGAATGCGCAGCTTTGTTTGATACTGCCCGAGCTGTGTCACGCAGGGCAGAAAGGTTGGTTATAAAAGTTGCTGATGATTTTACCAAAAATAGTATCGCGCAGTTGTCCACTGAAACGCGGCATAATAGCGAAATAAAAAGGACTATACAACCAGAAACATTACAATATTTAAACAGGCTTTCTAGTTTATTATATGCATGTGCGCGTTATGTAAACCATATTTCTGATGTTTCAGACGTGCCTCCTGTTTATTGACCTTTTGTATTTAGAAGTATATTATATGTAAGGTTATGTTTTAAAACGTGAATTTAAATACAGCCGCGCACCACGAAAGGTGTGCGGTTTTTCTATTCAAAATTTTTTTGAGACTTGAATAAAACTACTTTATATGCTTTAATAGTACCTGTTCAATCGAACGATGGTGCCTATGGTGTAATGGTTAACACTGGGGTTTGTGGAACCCTCGATTCGGGTTCAATTCCCGATAGGCACCCAAAAATAATGAAAAAAGTGTGCAACACTTTGTGATTATATTTTTGGAGTGCCTATCGGGTTATTGAAAGCCGGAGGCGGTATACAAGACGAGGTTCTACGAGTGCTTGTCGCCGAGGCCGGGTCGGGGTTGCTAGATATAATTCGAGCATAACGAAGAATTATATCAGCAAACCGTGGCCAATTCCCGATAGGCACCCAAAAATAAATCTTATTTTACAAAACCAACTTGTTATCGTACTTGGTTGGTAATTCTACAAAAAATGTTGTGCCTTTATCTGCCCCTAAAGATTTGGCGTATATGCTACCACCATGTTTTTTAAGTATGGTTTTAGATAAATATAAACCTAAACCCATGCCGTCTGTATACATTGCCCGGGCTCGGTCGCCACGATAAAATTTTGTAAATAAATTTCTTTTGTCATGCCCATTTAAACCTATACCACTGTCTGCTACGTAAAAGATTATTTTATTTTTACCAGTTACAGCACCCACCATTATACTACCACCAGCGGGTGTATAATAAAGCGCGTTTTCCATAACAACATCAAAAACAAAAGACATTTTTTTTAGGTCGGCTGTTAGTGGGGGTATGTCGGTAAATGTTTCTATGTTAAATTTAAATCCTTTTTCTTTTATTGTTTGTTTGTATTTAGATATAGACGTTTCTATTATTTCACGAATAGAAACTTTCTTAAAAAAGTAACTCGAACTATTATACACGTCCTGCATGCCAGCTAGTATGTCTACTATGTTTAATATGCGGTTACTAGAGTTTTCAGCTTCTTGTAGGTATGCTAAACGTTGTTGGTTGTATTCGGTTTCGCGAAGTTCTTTTAGTGCCCAGGTTATTTTGGTTAGAGGTGTACGAAAAGTATGGTTTACTATAGTTGTAAATTTATTTTCTACGTCAGTTAGTTTTCTGTATGTTTTTATATAAAAAATACACACAAATGTTATTGTTACCACTGAAATTGCAGGTAACAACCATGTAGGTAGTGCATATAAATAAACATATTTTTGGTTATTTACTAATGCCCAAACTAAAAACAAAGCAAATGCATATAGTAATGTTCCAGAAAGTATTTTTATAAATGTCTTCATTTATATAGTATAACATTATTTTTTTTGAATTTATGTTATTATTTTGTTATGGAAACCTGGATACTAGACATTGCAAACAACCACGCGTATTTGGTTTATTTAATTATAGGTTTAGTTGGTATTGCCGAAGGTCCAATACTGGCTGTGCTAATGGGTATTATGATCAAATCAGGTTATTTTAGTTTTCTGCCCGTATATTTAACTTTAATGTGCGCAGACTTGTTAGGTGACGTAGGTATGTACTACCTAGGTTACCATTATGGTAAAAAGTTTATAAATAGGTTTGGTAAAAAGTTTAATGTTACCGAAGAAGGTGTTCAGAAAATGGAAAACCTTTACCACAAACATAAACATAAAATACTTTTTATATCTAAACTAACAGGTGGGTTAGGTTTACCCG
>JBPCTC010000057.1:0-6207 GCA_051006535.1 Minisyncoccia bacterium | reverse complement strand
CTCCTCGACCGCTCCCTTCTTTCCAGCGAGAAAGTCGCTTGTCCTCGAAAATTTTCGCCCAAAGCGGCGACCAAGCAAAGTTTTCTGCGGCGGTCTCAGATAAGTACAGTTTGCCTTCAAAATCAGATTTTAATAATTCTTTTCCTGCTACTTTAGGCCAACAAAGTAACATTAGAATAGAAGCATATGACATAGCGCATTTGTCTGGCAAAGATATGGTGGGTGTAATGACGGTTATAAATGCAGTTGCCCCTGCATACCTCGGTGTTCAGGAACAGTTTGAACTTAACAAAGACGAATACCGTAAATTTAAAATAAAGACTGTACAAGGTGCTAACGACCCAGCTGCATTAGCAGAAGTTTTAACTAGGCGTTTAGCACATGCCACATGGGAACTACCAAATATAATTGTGGTAGATGGTAACGAAGTTCAGAAAAATATTGCTGAAAAAATAATCAAAGAAAAAGGCTTTAATATACCAGTTGTGGCACTTGTTAAAGATGAAAAACATAAAGCCCGTGGTTTAATAGGTCCAAAAGGTATTGTAACTGCACATAAACAAGCCATAACATTGGTAAACAACGAAGCGCATCGTTTTGCAATTGCATACCACAAACTAAAACGTGGTAAAAGTTTTTTAAGTTAGTTCATTTCCACTTTCCACTTTCCACTTTCGACTTTACACTATATACTATGTATATGAATACAAAAAAGGTCGGTATACTTCGTGGTGGTAATGTAAATACAGAACATTCGTTACATCTTGGTAAAAAACTTTCAACATTGTTGGCAGGTAGTGTTACCGTTGTCGACTTGTTGGTAGACACAGAAGGCGAATTGTATATGGGTGGTAAACCATTAATACCTGTTATGGTAGACCGTTTTGTAGACTGTATTGTAGATGTAACTTTTAATATACCTACAACATTGGTAGCAACTTTCCGTGGTTTAGGTATACACACTATGGCACCATCAGATGTGGAAACAGCTTTGTTTACAAACAGGGCATTGATGCAAAAATATTTAACACCGTATGAAGTTAATTTTCCATATGCGGTAACAACACACATACCAACAGGGCACAGCATACCTGCTGTTGTGTCTGCAATACATAAAACTTTACCACCACCATGGCGTGTCTGGGACGGGGCAAAATGGCATAGTACCAAGACAAACACTGAATTACATTCTATGTTAGTAGACGCGCCACGCGACACAGATTTGTATATTCAGGAACGTCCGCTAGGCCACAGGGTAGAAGTTTTAGTTTTAAGAAACTTCCGTAATCAAGATTTATATATTTCTATAGCAGTAACAACAACAGGCAAACTAGTGCCTTTAACTTTGTATTATAAAGAAAAAATACATAACGAACTTACAAAACTAATGCATTTGTTTGTGCATACTGACAGTGTGTTAGCTAGCTATATAGTAAAAGAAGGTAAAAACCCAATACTGTCTTCGTTAGACCGTGTTCATTTAATAGACGACCATGTTGTTGTGTCTGCCATCCGCGAACAGTCTGGTATAACAGATGAAGAAGTTAGGAAGTGGTATGTGAAATAAAAAAATACAGGACTCTCGACTACCGTCGCGGGTACTTTTCTATCTCGCAAAGTTCGATAAAGAAAAGTCTTTCTCGTCCTGACGCAAGTAAAGCAGTTTGCTTGCTTAAGGTCCACAAAGTAAAAAAACACCTTCCGGTGCTTTTTTACTTTGTGGACCTTACAGGACTCGAACCTGCCACCCCATCATTGCAAATGATGTGCTCTACCAGATGAGCTAAAGGCCCTTATTTCTATACAAAGTATTATAAACTATCCCAAAAATTTTGCAAGTCCTTTGTTTGTAGGTGTGTTGTCAAAAAGCTAATTTACTGGTATACCTGTGGTATGAAAAGAATAATACTAATTGCAGGTTTTATGGGCTTGGTAGCGACGTTTGGTTTGGTAGGTGTTGCTAGTGCGTGTTACCGGTCTTGTGGGGCAGTTTACCAACAACCTTACTACCAAAACTATGGTTATAATAACGGTTACTATAACGACTACTATGGAAACATAGGTTATGTTTATGGTCAAAATTACAACTATAACCAAAACTATGGTTACAATTCTTATGGTTATAACCCATATAACAACTATGGTTATAGTAATATGTACAACCCATATGCATATGGAAACCAATATAATTATGGCTATGGTTACAATTCGTATAGTCCGTATGGTGGTATAGGCCTAGTTGGTTCTGTTGGTCTAATGTTTGGCGGTGGTTCGTACTACGGTTGGTAATTTTACCTTATCAAGCCCGTCTAAACTACATATGAATACTCTCGGAGTTAGTGTGTAAGTTTTCCACTTTTATAATAAAAGTTCCGCGAATTGCGGGATTTTTATTATGGTATAATGTAAGTGTCGGAACAAATATAACACGGTATAGAAAACAAATAATCTGTACCGAAATTACGATGAATATAATAATAAAAGAAAGTAATTTTCAAACAGCAGACAATATTCGTGACTATGTAATGAAGCGCTTCGAAGGGGTAGAAAAATTTATGACCCACCCCACCGAAGACAAAGTGTTATATGTAGATGTTGCTAAAATATCTAAGCATAAAAGTGGGGAAATATATCGTGGCGACGTACACATTACGTTCGGTGGACGCAAGTACTATGCAGATGCAGAAAGCGGGGACCCATATGCAGTTGTAGACAAAATGCGAGAAGAACTTATAAACGACCTTTCAAACAAAAAAAGTAAAATGCATCGATTATACCGCAAAGGTGCAATGTATGTAAAAAATGTTATAAAAGGTATACCTTATGTAGGTAAAAAATTAAAATAAAAATAAAAAAATGAAAAAAACAATTGGTATAATCATAGCTTTAGTAGTTGTAGTTGGTATAGTTTTTATGTTAAAAAATAAAAATACTTCTGAAGTAAAAACAGATGTAAATACAAACATAAACACAATAACAGAAACAGAAAAAGAAAACACAACAACTACAAAAAGCACAACAACACCTACAAATTCTAAAATAGCAGGGTATACAATGTCAGATGTATCTACACATGCAACATCTAGTAGTTGTTGGACAGCAGTAAATGGATCTGTTTACGATGTTACAAGTTGGGTAAACCAACACCCTGGTGGTGCCCGTGCAATACTGGGTATGTGCGGTAAAGATGCTTCAAGTGCATTTAACGGACAACATGGTGGTCAGTCTAGACCAGAATCTGAACTAGCAAGCTTTAAAATAGGTATACTAAACTAGATACAAATAAAAAAACTTAGTAGTCCTGCTACTAAGTTTTTTTATTTTTTCTGTAAACTGTTTATTATAAACTTTGTTACTTACGGTTGCCTAATGCACTTTTTAGTGTAGCAGTGTCAGAATATTCTAGTTCCAGTCCAGTAGACAAACCACGCCCTAATGAAGATATTTTAATATTATTTTTTTCAGTAACAGGTTTTAATGCAATGCGTATGTATTCGTCGGTGTGTTCGCCAACGGGTGTTAGTGACATGGCAATTATTATTTCGTTTACTGTACCAGTTAAACCGTCAATACGTTGCATAAGTTGGCGTATGCGTACACGTTGTTCAGGGTTTTTCTCTAACACGGGTACCACACCACCTAGTACAAAATATAATCCATTATATGTTTTACTACGGCGTATCATTTCTAAGTCGGCATCTTTTTCAACAACTATTATTTGTGTATTGTCAGCTTTTGGGTCTTTACATATGTCGCACACACTGTCTGGTTGGTTTATGGTATGAGCGAAAAACCGGTGGCATAGAATACATTCAGCTATACCTTCTTTTAATGTAGTTATACTTTGTGCAAGGTTTTCTAAAAAAATTGCATCTTTGGTAAGTAAATAATATGAAAAGCGTTTGGCTTGCCTTTCGCCTATACCAGGAAAGTCACGAAAATATTGAGTAAGAATATCGATAGGGTTCATATACTAAAAGTCATCCAAATTATATTTATCAGGCTTTGATGTGGTTGGTGCCATACTTTGGTACTGACCATCGATATTAATAAAGCTGGTAGTTTTCTGGTCGAAAATAAGGTCGACTTTACCAACAGGTCCATTACGGTGCTTTTCGACAAGTATTTCCATTATACCTGTACGTTCAGATTCTTCTTTATATTTGTCTTCGTTGTGTAGGAACATAACAATATCAGCGTCCTGTTCAATGGAACCAGAGTCACGAAGGTCTGAAAGTCGAGGCTTACCACCACGAGATTCCACTGCACGAGATAACTGTGACAGTGCTAATACAGGTACATCAAATTCTTTGGCTAAACCTTTTAGTCCACGAGAAATTTCAGTAACTTGGTTTACCATATTGTCATAGTTTTTCATGGTGCTCATCAACTGTAGGTAGTCGATAACTATCATACCTAAACCATGTTCTGCCTTTATACGGCGGCATATAGAACGTACACGAACTAAGTTTGCTCCAGCTTGGTCGTCTATAAATATCGGGGCTTGGGCCAAACGACTTATAGATTCTTGTAATGCTGCAAAGTCTGACTCGGCAGACAGGTTACCTGTACGCAAGTTCCATGAATTAACCTTAGATTCTGCAGACAACATGCGGTTTACTAATTGTTGGGCGCTCATTTCCAATGAAAATATTGCTACAGGTACTTTGTGTACTGTTGCAGCATGTCGGGCAATGTCTAGGGCAAATGTTGTTTTACCAACAGACGGACGTGCTGCTAATATAACAAGGTCAGAAGGTTGTAACCCGCTTAACATGTCGTCTAGTTTGGTAAAACCAGTTGGTACACCACGAAGTTGACCTTTGTTTTCATGAAGCTTTTCAATATGTTCCCAAGCGTCAGTAACTGCATCTTTTATAGCAATAAACTTTTTAGAATTAGGTCGAGCCTTCATTTCAAGTAAACTTTTTTCAGCATGTTCTAAAACTTCTTCTATAGACATGTCACCCTCGGCAAAACCAAGTTCGGCAATAGTGTCTGCTGAACGTATAAGTTCACGAAGTATATTTTTCTTTTGAACTATTTCTGCATAGTATTTTGCATTTGTAGACGACGGTACGGTAGATGCAATATCTGCTAGTGCGGTGTTGCCACCCACGGCGTCTAGCATTTTCTTTTCTTTTAGACGGGAAGATAATGAAAGTATATCGATAGGTTCGCTACGTAGCGAAAGTTCTAACATGGTTTCGTATATCATGCCATGCTTTTCAAAATAGAAAGATTCGCGTGTAAGTATGTCAGACACATCGTGTATAGCCCCTGAACGCACCATAATAGAACCGATAACAGCGCGTTCAGCGTCTATGTCTTGGGGTGGTATACGAATGTGTGTTTCTTTAGCCATGTGTACAAACATATTACCACGGACGGGTAGTGGTAACCAAAATGTAGATTCTGTGGAAACTGGGGGTTTCTGAAAAGTTTTAGAAGTTACTACTAAATATCAAGTATTACCCATTATAATGCATATTATGTCTATTGAAACGCCATATTTACAGTGGTATAATCTATAAATGAAAATAAATACTATTTTAACAGGCGACAGGCCAACAGGTAGGCTACATCTAGGCCACTATGTTGGTTCTATACAAAACCGCATTCGTTTACAGAACGAACATGAAAAAAATTTCTACATGATAGCCGATGTACAGGCACTAACTGACAACGCTGAAAACCCAGAAAAAGTCCGGGCTAATATTTTAGAAGTTGCTATGGACAACTTGGCTTGTGGTTTAGACCCAGAAAAAACAACATTTTTTATACAGTCTCAAATTCCAGAAATTGCTGAACTAACAATATACTTTATGAACTTGGTTACACTTGCCAGACTACGACGTAACCCAACAGTTAAAAATGAAATGCAACAAAAAGGCTATGGCGACGATGTGCCCGCAGGCTTTCTAATGTACCCAGTATCACAAGCTGCAGATATATTAGCTTTTAAAGCAAATACAGTACCAGTGGGTGAAGACCAGTTGCCTGTATTAGAACAAGCAAACGAAATTGTTCACGACTTTAACCGTATCTATGGCGAAGTCTTTGATAAAATTACACACATAACCAGTACCACGCCACGGCTTATGGGCATAGATGGCAATGCAAAAATGTCGAAGTCACTAGGTAATGGAATATATTTGGCAGATAGTAGGGCAGAAATAGAAAAAAAGGTTATGGCAATGTATACAG
>JBPCTC010000056.1:0-7969 GCA_051006535.1 Minisyncoccia bacterium | reverse complement strand
GTGTATGCATTACCGTTTTTTAAATAGTCTTTATTACCTTTTGATTCAAATATTTTTACCAACTGGTCTATAGACTGGGCTTTGTTTTTCTTTATATCGTAATACGAATTATAAAGTTGCAAGAATATCCATTGTGTCCATTTATAGTATTTTGTGTCAGTTGTATTTATACGACGAGACCAGTCATAAGACAAACCAATAGCTGAAAGCTGGTGTTCAAAAGTTTTAACGTTTATTTCTACAGCACGTTTAGGGTGCACCTTGTGTGCTATAGCATACTGTTCGGCTGGTAAACCAAAAGCATCGTAACCCATTGGGTGTAACACATTGTAACCCTGCATACGTTTTTGGTGGGCTAATACATCAGACCCAATATAGCCACGTGGGTGCCCAACATGCAAACCCGCCCCAGACGGGTACGGAAACATGTCTAAAATATAGAAAGGTTTTTTACCTTTTGCTGTGTTTGCAGTTAAGGTTTTATATGTTTTGTTTTCGTCCCACAGTTTTTGCCACTTTTTTTCAATAGCAAGGTGGTTATAGTCCTTCATTTTTACTGGTTTTTTAGAAACAGTAGACGTAGTTTTTTTAGCCATATTTGTTTTCATGAATATACGCAGTATAACAAAAAACGATTAAAATTACGAGTCAGCCAGTTCTTTAGGCACTGGCTGACTAAACCCTATTTCGAAAACTTTTTAACAACCAACCATATTAACAAACCTAATGCTAAAGCCAGTATTAACACTTTAAATAAATTGTCTGCCACAGACCAATAATGTATAGAAGCAATAATCAAAGACAATACCCCACCCCAAGTAAATGCCACTGCAAGTAAACTAATGCCTATAAACACACCTATAACCAAAGAAACAACGCCCAGTAAAAGCAAAAATACAAAGACTTTTTTCTCGTAAATTTTCAAAGCATTTTGGTAGATTATGTCGTTTGTGTAGTTTTCGTTACAGTAACCTTCTACTTTTGGTTGTGTTTCTTTTACTGGTTGTACTGTGTTTGGATATAAAGTTTCGTTCCACTGACCACCGACAGCTATACAACTGTCTTTGGTTGTAGGTGGAGCTATAACTTGTGTTGCTTTTATGTATTCATCATAAACAGGTTCTTTAAAAGCTAACGACGCTGCATAGTTAAACAACATGTTCATAACAATAACTATTGCAACAACAATAGACGCCCGAACAAGTTTTGTAGACAATGTACTTGTGATTTGGTTTATTTGATGTGGTTCCATTTGTCTATTATACCATATACACAGAAATGCAATACAAAATACAAATTCACTTTTTAAAATTCTTTCCATAAATTTTACTTCAATGTATAATATAAATTATGAACGATACTAAAAACCGCGTGCGTAGTATAGAACGTATGGCTATCCGGGCCACAACATGGATAGGTTCGCCAGGATCGTTAGTGGTACACACCATATTGTTTGTATTTTCTTTCTTACTTATAATTTTTGGATTTCCAGTTGATAAAGTTTTACTGGTTTTAACTACAATTGTTTCGCTTGAAGCTATTTACCTTTCTATATTTATACAAATGTCAGTTAACAGGTCTAACCGCAGACTGGTAGCAGTACGTAAAGATTTGGAAGAAATTCAAGAAGACGTTGAAGACATCCAGGAAGATGTCGAAGAAATTCAAGTCGACGTCGAGTCTATTGAAAAAGATGTGGATGAAATTCAGAAAGATGTGGAGGAAATCGTAGACGACGTTGACTCTATCCAAGAAGACATCGAAGAAATAACCGAAGATGTCGAAGACATTAGCGAAGACATGGAAAACATAGGCAAAGAAGTTACAGCTCTTGGTGACGAAGTTGAAACAATAGGTGTAGACATAGAAGCCGACGAAATAGAAGAACGCACTCGCGACCAAAAAATGCTTTTAAAACTAGAAGAAACATTAGGTATATTAATGAATGAAATAAAAGAAATAAAAGAATCACAAACCAAAAAACCTAAAAAAATAAATAAAAAATAATAATAAAAAATGCCGTGTTTGCAAACACACGGCATTTTTTTATGCACCTATATAAACGATGACATTTTTGTTTTGAAGTGATGGGTCCAAATATGGCTCCAGTACTTCATTGGTTACTACCGTTAAAATTTTTATCATTTTACCTTCTTCTTTCGAAAATCTAAAATTTTGAAAAGATTCTAACGTGTCCCCAAGTTCTGGATTAAGTAGTTTTTTTGCTATCTCTTCCAGGATCTTTGTATTAAATTCTATGTGTGCCATATCTTTATATATTATAACATTAATCTTATTAAGTCAAATTTTATATTTCATTTCCTAACGAATCGTACATTTTTACCTTAATTCCTATTTTAGCAATTTTAGTATTAATGTTATGAAGTTCGTCTTTGTCGTTTCTAAAATACCCACTTACAGACTTGTAAGTTTTTGTTGTCTCATCAAACTTTAATGCTGATTCTAAATATGCATTTTCTGAATTATGGTCGGCATCTGTGGCTGTACCAAAGTCGATTATTACAGGGTCATTGTCTTGGTCTATCATTATGTTGCCCCAATGTAGGTCTCTATGCACCACACCCATACTGTGCATTTTTTTAATTTCACTATCTAATTTATTAATAAATTCTTTATTATTAAAACCTAGAGGTACCACACTTGGATTTAAAAAAGCTTCCTCTATCGTTGGACCTATAATTTGTTCCATAACAAGATATTCTTTTTTAGAAACTATATCTTTTAATAAATATAAATATCTGGGTGTCTTAACACCTCCATCAAATAACTTTTTCTGAAAGTCAGCTTCTGTATGTATGTCGTTAACAATAAACTTAGGAAACTCTTTTATAGACTTTACGCATATAGGTCCAAATTTTTGATCGAAATATTCTAAAGTATTAACAAAAGCATTATTACCATTTCCAATAATTTCTGTTTTTTCTATATGTTTTTCTAAACATTTAATTATTTCGGTTATATCCATTTTGTCTGCAAAACGTTCTATGACTTCAAATTTTCCTATATTTTCCATATATAAAATATACCATATTTAACTTTATAAAAAAGCTTTTACTTTTTTATAATTTATTAACTTGACATATTTTAATTTATAATTTATATTAAGTAAAAGCACTCTAAACCCTCTAAAACATGGAATTTATCAAAGAAATAATTCTGCAAAAGGTATACAAACTTATACCCCTTAAAACTAGAAGAAAAGTTATCGATTTTAAAAAAACAATCAGCTTGGATTCTGAATTCCTATGGCAAAATACTGTTACAAAAGGAGATGTGGAGGAACAACACAGATACAGCTTGTTTACGGCAAGCCATTCTGAGGTTGTAACTATCGAAAGCAAAGGAAAAACTTTATTAGATAAAATTTCCAAAAACCACACAACCAACAACCTGCCGATGTACATCGTTGTTGTGGATTCTTGTAAAGTTTTTAAACGAAGTATTGGAGTTGATAATTCTATTGGCCAAACAATAAGCCAAAAGGAATACCAGAAAATTATTTTTTATACATTGGAAAAAAAGCAGATCGAAAAAATTGTTAAGACAATCATTTCAAGGGAAAATAAAAAATAAAAAAACTTCAACCAAAAACAAAAGCCGGAAACCCCCGGCTTTTTTATTTTTCTAAATTTTAAACTAATTACCCATTCAATTCGCTTTAGAGGCGAATTTCAGGGTGATAGAATTTAAAATATAAAATCAAAATTGATTTTATATACTAAATTCTACGCGTCGGGAATCAGTTTATGGCTGATTTCCGACATCTCCGAGTTCAAAATATAAAATCAAAATTGATTTTATATTTTGAACTCTACGACATCTCCATCCTTCATTATGTATTCCTTGCCTTCTGTGCGTACCTTACCGCGGGCGCGGGCTTCTGTATACGAACCAGATTCTAGTAAGTCAGACCAGAAAACAACTTCAGCCCGTATAAATTTATCTTTAAAATCTGTGTGTATAGCCATACCAGCTACTGGTGCAGTAGAACCATGTTGTATAGTCCACGCACGAGTTTCTTCTACACCTGTTGTAAAATATGTGTCCAGTCCAAGCAGTTTATAACAACCCGAAATAAGGTCGTTAACCCCGTCGTGTTCGCCACCTAGTTCTTTACGGAAAATATCTTTTTCTTCACCTTCAAAGTCTTTTAGTTCATCCTCAATTTTAGCATCGATTATTATAAAATGTGAACCATTTTTTGTTATTTCTGTAGTTAGTTCAGCAAAAAGTTCTGGACTTGATTCGTCAAAGTTTTTTGCCCCAGCGCGTTTGTTAAGCCCATATATCATGGGTTTACTTGTTAGCAGGTTTAGTTGTTTTATTTTTTTCAATTCTTCTTCAGAATATTCTAAGCTATTTGCCAACTTACCTTCTTCTAAAACTTTTTCGACACGTTTTAGTAGTTCTTCTTCAAACAGGGCGTCTTTGTCGCCTTTTTTAGTGTCTTTTTGTAAATTCGAAATACGCTTTGACACTGTTTCAAAGTCGGCCAAAACTAGTTCTAGGTTTATAACACCTATGTCGCGTAGTGGGTCTACATTGCCGTATACGTGGGTTACATCCTTGTCGCCACCTGTTAGTGGAAACATGCGTACCATGTGCAGTATTGCGTCGGTTTCGCGTATGTTAGCTAGGAATTTATTACCCAAACCTTCGCCTTTACTTGCGCCTTCTACCAGACCAGCGATATCTACGAATTCTACTACAGCTGGTATAGTACGGTTTGTTTTAGAAAATTCCGCCAATTTATATAGACGGTCGTCTGGAACAGGAACAATACCCACAGACGGGTCAATGGTACAAAACGGGTAGTTTTCAGCTGGCACACCCTTTTTAGTTAATGCGTTAAACAATGTGGACTTGCCCACATTTGGTAACCCTACAATTCCGATGGATAAACTCATTGCAACAATATAGCAGAAAAAGCGTAAAATGTCATGTAAAAACCACACTTTTTATAGTGTGGTTTTTTGAATTTTATTTATTTAATTTACTTAGTTTGTTTATCAAGTTTATAGTTTTTGGGTTCATTGTACCGTCAGCTTTTAACTTGTTTGCCTTTTGGAATTTGATCAAAGCTTTTTTAGTTGCTACTCCAAAATAATTAGTTTCTTTGCCTATAGAACCAGCACCTTTTGTTGATATTATATAGCCTTTAGAATTTAAGAATTTTTGAAGTTGTAAAACTTCGTTATTTCGTTTACCCACTTTATTGCTTTTTGAAAAAATAAATACAGGAATTTCTGGTTTATTTGTAGAAACATTGTTAACAACAGGAACTATATTATTAAACGTTATCATCATTGAAGCGTTACCACTACTTGGGGTTGTACAGCCAGTTGTTGTAAAGGCATAATCTATATTTGCAGAAGGATTTTATGAAGAATCTTTAGAGAAGGGTCTAAAATGGTAGGTTGTTTCGCAGGTTAAACCACTGATGGTTACACTATGTAAGGTAACAAGTGTTTCGGTATTTGTTTCTTCAGTAGAATCAGAATATTCATCACTTAAACCATAATAAACTTTAGATGAAGCAGGCTCGTCGGTTTCCCAAGTTATAACAACAGATGTTTTAGACGCAGTTGCACTAACATTTGAAATCAACGGCGCAACAGTGTCAGGCAGTTCTATTTCTGAACTAGCTCCGTTACCATAACCAAGATCGTTACCAGCACTTACTCTAATTGCATAAGTTTTACCAACTTGTAGACCAGACAAAACAGCACTAGTTTCTGTAGAAACTCCTTCGTCATAGACATGCCACGTATTTGTAACATCATCGTCGTCTTTATATTCTACTAGGTAGTCTGATATTTCTGAAGAACCTTGTTGTAAAGAAGCAGACCACTGTGCGTGTATATCAGAACCCTCGTAAGACAAAGCAAGGTCTACTGGTGTTCCTGGGTAGTTTAAACCAAGCATTTCTTTTGTTATGTCTGCCATTCCACTAGCAACTGTTTTCAAACCAGCATAACTCCAATGGTTTTCCCCATCAGTAGCTGAACCGTCAGTGTTCAATGAAAATACATTTGGTTGTTCAGAAGCAAGTTGTTCTATAATATCGTTATAAGATGGGTAACCAGAATTTGCTGGCATAGCTTGGAATTCTGTCATTATTATGATGGCATTTGGAAGTTGTTGTTTTAGTCTATTTATGTAACTTATCATTTCGGTTTTCCAAAGCTCTGGAGACTCGTTAGCCAATGCATCATTTATACCTAAACTTAACCAAACAACCCACTGCCTACCTTGCGAAGGTATTAGTTCAGTAGCAGCATTTGTTCTGTTTAAAAACTTAGTCCAGTAGCCACTATTTTCATCCCACTCTGACACACGTGACCCTCCTTGACCTGTTTTTATTAGATAGACTTGTGAGTTATCAGGAAAACTACCTTCTTCTGTTAAATTAGCTAGCCCTAATTCAAAACCATGTTTAATATCATAAGAACCTTCTAAACCAGCATGGTCACGCAAATTGTTTACACCTATTTGTAAATCTTCAAAGAAAAAACTTTCTGAAGTTAAGTTCATTATTTGAACAGCACTACGCGGAGACAGTTCTTGTTCTGTGGCACTAGAGTTTAGACCAACACCTCCAGAATTACTTTCTCCTGTAAAAACAAAAGATAGTTTTTCTATATGTTGTGGGTTAGTAGTTACTACATCAGAAGCTTCGCCTTGCCCAGCACTGTTTACAGCACTTACTTTAAAGTCATAGTTACTAGAATTTTGTAAATTATTTACAATTATTTTTGTTGCAGAAGAAGCCGCATGGTCAAAAACTTCCCACACGTCGCTTGAGCTTAATTTATATTCTACAACATAGTCAGTAACAGGGTCACCTATAGCAACAGGGGCTGTCCAACCAAGCAGAACTTGCTTGTTTACACCAACAGCAGTCAGACCTGTAACTTTTTCAGGAATAGAAGGCACAGAAAAAGACCCATAAACTGAAACATCATCAAAAAGCGTTTGCCCACCAGATGTTTCTAAAAATAAACTTTTGTTATTAAAAGTTACTGTTGTTTCGTGTGTACATAACAAAACATTATCTTTATATATTTCAAACCCACCAGAAATGATCTTCATTTTGTACACGCCAGGAGCCACATCTGTAGCACATGCTGTTTGTTTGTCGAAAACACCATTTTCCCAAGATAAGCCTGATATATTACCATTTGATTCTATATATACTATATACGCAGAAGTTCCTTCATCTTGAAAATTATAATCACCATAACCCAAAATAGCTGAAGACCCTTGGTTTACATATGCCTGTAACCTTAGATTATTTTTCTTGAAAGTTTTCTTTGTGTACAAAGAAGAATGCCCCCATGTGTGTTCTGACCCATTATAACTATCAACCATATACAAACCTCCGTCTTGCATAACTTTACCAGAGTTTCCACCAACAGCTCCATTGTCTAGTTCGTTCCATTTTGAAGTGTCTATAACTGAACCTGTAAAATCGTCTGAAAATATACTTATTACTGACTGAGGTATATCAGTAACATAGTCGGAAAAATACCCAGTACCAACACCATTAACAGCTGCTACAACAAAGTCATATTCTAAATCATTTGTTAAGCCAGTTATAACTACAGATGTTGCGGTAGATTCGCCATCGTTAAATGTAGTCCATGTAGTAGGTTCTGTTGCGAGTTTGTATTCTACAATATAGTCGGTTATAGGTGAATTTCCATCATAAGGCGTGTCCCAAGACAAACCAACACTAGAACTACCTGCATTGGTAGAAAGATTTAAAGGTGCCTCTGGAACCATAGCAAGGTTAGAACTACTGCTTATAGAATAAAATGTTGAAGGAGAATCTTGGTTATTATATTCAGTTTTAATCCAATCAGCAGTACGCACAGCGCTTGAAAATCTAACTTCATCTATGTCACTTTTACTATAGTGGTCTGAAAGTGGGTCGTAAGCCATGTAT